>JAEYTV010000010.1 GCA_023433855.1 Pseudomonadota bacterium
GGTGTCGGCTGTGCACACGAAACCGCGCCACTTGGGCACCTGCCATTTCGTGGATGTCGGCGCGCTGGAAAGAACCATCGCCGCTGCCATCGCAATGCCTGTGTCGCGAAAGGCTGAAATGGGCCGCCTGGCGAGGGAAGGTTTTCTGGAAATCGATAGCGCGTTTCGAGAAAGGGTAGGCCGGTTGCTGGCGCGCTAGACCATAGCCGCGCGGCCGTTGCTCTCGACGGTGCGGGTCGTTGCAGTGTAAACAGGTCGCGGGGTGGTAAGGGCTCCTGCCGTGCCTTCGAAGCGGTTTCCTGAGGAACTGCCTCGATTTCTGGTGCAAATTCCCCCGCGGCGCTTGGAGTTGGACCGAACGTATCGACGCGATCATAGGGCGGTGAATGGCGTTTCACGGCGAGAAATCCATGCCCGGTTCCGTATTCAACCGGCCCGCGCGACGCTATCTCGCGCGGCTGTATTGCCTGCTCCGCTACGGATGGGCCAATAGCCATGCGGAGGAGTGGTGGCCGGGCCTTGCCTTGACGCTGCCGCAGGCGGGCGAGGGAGCCATTCGCTATCGAGGCAAGTTCGTCGCGCCCTTGTTGCCGTATCCGACGGCGGGCAGGCGGGACGAGATCATTGTGGTGGGATCGGGTCCGTCGCTGGCAGGACAGGCCAGGGAACGGATTCCGATCGAGTCCGCCCTGCTGCTCAATGGGGCGGTTCACCTCATCGACGCCGGGGGAGAAAAGCCGCTTGGCGTCGTCATCGAGGACGAGCGTTTCGTGTGGCGGCATTGGCGCACCATTGTCGCAAAGGTTCCGCCCGGGACTCATTGCTATCTCTCGACGAGCGCCATACGGGCGCTGTGCGAGACGGCGCCGGAATGGCTGGCGTCGCAAAAGCTCCATCACCTCGACTTCGTGCACAGGCCCTACGGGAAGAGGCGGCCGGACGACGCCAAGCTGCGCGAATTGCCCTTCCTGCGTTGGTCGGACGATGGCAGTGCCGCGATTTCTCTCGACCCGCAGGCGGGCCTGATGCCTGCCGGCACGGTTGCGGCCAGCGCTGCGCAGTTGGTTGTGTCCTTCGCGCCACGACGGATCGGCTTCGCCGGCATAGACCTCACGAACACGGCGCAGCCGAGATTCTACGAATCCGCGGGCAACAAGGCGATGTCGCGGCTTGGTTTGGCGCAGGACAAGATACTTTCCGCTTTCGCGGCCATCAAAGACGAGTGCGAGCGGCGAGGCATTGCCCTGGAGAACTATTCGCCGGTATCCCTGCTTGCAGCGCTGGGCATTCCTTACGTGCGCCGGCTGGAGAGGTAGTTGACGGTGAAGCTCTACGGCCGCAGTGGACTTGAATACTTGGAGAACTCGTCGGCGACGTAGGAAACCTTAAAGCCGGAATGTAGTCGGCATCTCGATCTAGCTTCCAACCTCCAAGGCTGACATACTGCCCACGCAACCCGGCACGACCGCGCTGCCCGACACGTTCTGTGCTCGGGGTCGAGTCCATTGCCAATCGATAGCTTGATGGAGTGCTCTAAGCTCATGCAGTCTCTAGATATCTATGTCGGATGGGATTCCCGGGAACCTATAGCTTTTGAAGTGGCGAAGAAGACAATTCTCGACAATGCTTCGATACCGGTTCAGGTGAAGCCGATCATACTCAGCGCACTCGTCGAGGAGGGGGTGTATACGAGAGAGGTTGATCCGCTTGCGTCGACAGAGTTTACCTACTCGCGCTTTTTCACGCCCTGGCTCTCTGGCTATGAGGGCTGGTCACTGTTTTGCGATTGCGACTTCCTATTCTTTGGCGATGTAGCGGAGTTGCTTCAATATCAAGATCCGAGCCACGCGGTTGCGTGCGTGAAGCACGATTACCGGCCTAAAGAAGGTCTCAAGATGGACGGGAAGGTCCAGACTGCCTACCCGCGCAAGAACTGGTCCTCCTTCATGCTTTTCAACGGCGCGCACCCTTCCACCCGCAAACTGACGCCGGAACTCATAAACCGCGAGAGCGGAGCCTATCTGCACCGCATGCAGTGGGCCGCCGACGACGAAATTGGCGAGATACCGGTCGAATGGAATTGGCTGGAAGGTTGGAACGAAAAGCCACTTACTGGCCGACCCAACGCGGTGCACTTCACCAATGGCGGACCATGGTTCAAGGATTGGCAGAACGTCGACTACGGCGACGAATGGCGTGCCGTTGCACGCAAGATAGAGCCTGATTTTACGCCGGTCTGAAATCGTTCATCGTCTCAAACGACGATAACGGCTCCCATAAGGTGGCTTTCAAGGAAGAAGCTGGGCTTGGCTTTGGCAAGATACTCGTCGACCGCGCTCTTCGAGCCTGGGAACGTCGCCGAGCCATAGTCGTCGATGACTATGATGCCTCCCTTGTTCATGCGGGGATAGAAGAATTCCAGACTGTCGCGGGTCGGCTCATAGAGATCGACGTCGATATGAACCAGCGAGAATTTGCGCTCCGCCAGACCGGGAACGTTAAAGCAAGCAGGGATCCAACCCTTGTGTAGCGACACGAATGGAAACGGCGAAAGGATGGCCTTTACGGCTTCGTAGTCTGAAGAGAACTTCTCCTTTTGCCGCTTCGTTTCCTTTTCACTCGTGTTTCCGCGCCCCACGCGGTCTTGCGGTGCCTTATCCGATAGACCGCCTTCGAAGGAATCGAATACCCAGAATTGGCCGATCCAGCCATTTGTCTTGAGCAGGTTCGCAGTCAGATAGGTCGAATGGCCTCTCCAGCATCCGCATTCCGCGAAATCACCAGGCGGTGCGTTCTGCAAGGCGCGTTCGGCCATTTGGTACAGCGTAAAAAAACGGTTTTGCTTGAAGACGTTGTCGCTCGAATCGGTCAGTCGCGCTGCTTCGAAATATGCCGAGAGATATGCCGACTCCGCGCCGCTTGCATGACGGGCGTAACGATCGATCCGACCAAACTCGACCTCTCGGCGCGCGATCCCCTTTTTCGCGCCAGGCAGGAAAGGCAGTCTAATTCGCATTGTCGCTATCCCATCGATTTCTTGCGTGCTGCATAATACGGTTTCGGTTTGCAACGCTACAAAAATGGCGCGTGCGACTGCGCTGGAACTCTGCCCTTGCATCCTAGGTAAGGACCGACACTTAACCTCGTGCCAACATTAATCGGCGTACCGCTTTCCAGTTTGGCGCGAAAGGCGATCAGCGCCTGGTACTTTCGAATACGAATTAGGGACATCTCATGAAACTACGCCGCAGGATTCTGGACAAGCTTGCCCCAACTCCTGGCATGCTGCCGCGTATCGAGGGCCCTGTCTTCTTGCTTGGTTCAGCTCCTGGCTCTGCGCCGCCACCCGGGGCTTCCGATGATTGGACCCTGGTGACGGTAAACGGCTCCCAATGCATCGCCGCTCAGTGGGGAATGCTGCCCACAATGACGCTGTTTGGCTTGTCGTTTGTCCAGACCACGAAAGCCAACAAAGAAGCGCGCAAGGTCCTAATAGGACGGGGGACGACGGATTTGCTCTGTGTCGGGGCGCCCGGGCACTATTTTCATTATAAGTTCGTCACGTGGAAAATGAGATACAGTTATGAGAGGCTCACCATCCTAACTCCGCATGAGCGAGAAAAAATAACTGCATCGCTGATCGGCAGGGGCAGGGAAGCCTCCGGCAAGGCGTCCAACGGAGTTTTCTTGGCGCTACTTTGTGTCTACCTTGGCGCATCCGAGGTGGTGATGGCGGGATTTTCATTGTCCCGACAAGGTCATGCCTACAATCAGAAAAACCTAGTGCGCAAACATAGCGAAGCCGACGCGACCCTCCTGATATCTGCTCGAGAGGCAGGTCTGCCTCTTTACACCAATGATCGGGAATTTTCCGCCGAAGCCGGCCTACCGCTCTGGGGACAGTAGCACTCGCATGCTACCAAGTGCTCTTGAAAGTCTTACGCACACTAAGGTTCGATATTCTCACGTCTGAATAGTACGGTCAGGCGTCCGGGATTCCACTCCACGGCGCGGAATCCCTGGCTCACGAGCGTATTGAACACAGGGAGCAGAGTACTTTCGTTCTTGAGGCCTCTCTCGAAACCACAATCCACGGCGACGTAAGTCGTCAATTTGAGGGTTTCGGTAGCACCTGCAAGGATTTCAGGCTCGGCACCTTCGGCCTCCAACTTGAAAACCGCCACGCGCTTCAATCCCAACTGCGCCGCAACACTGTCGAGACTCCGAACGCTGACTTCATGGCGGTCGACATAATCCTTGGTTTCAAAAAGGGAGCTGTCCCCGGTCGAGGGTTTTGAATAAAAAGTAAGCGCTCCGTCGTGCGACCAAAGCCCAAATCTGTTCGTGCGGGCTTCGCCGCCGAAATTGTTCAGGTCGCAGCAGTCGGCCTCGAGCTTTTCAGGCTCGAAGGCACAATATTCCAGCCCGCGGGCGCGGGCCCAGGCTCCCAACTCACCGATATTGGCGCCGCAATCAACGAATGCGCCTTCGAGCTGTTCTGTTATTCGGTCGAGCATGTACGAACGCGCTAGCCTGTCGAGGCGATCAGCTATTCCGCGCTTGTAGAGCCAGAGCCGGTTTCTTCTGCAGATGAAGAGGCGGTCTTTGCCGTCACTAACGGTGATAGTTCCGCCGTGGCCGTCGAATGATATGCGATGTTTATGCCCCTTGAGCGCGGCAGTGACATTGGCAACCGATGCATATCGCGCGTCAGGCAGGTTCTCGATCAGAGACCGCTTGGTGTTCTTGAATATCTTGACCAATCATCAGCTCCAACAGGTCGGAGTAATACGGCGGTTCATACTGACAATTCGATTTGATGGCGGTCGAGAAACCCGACCATTGCCCTGTCCTCAACGGCATTGGATTCAATACTTTCCACCGCCGTAAGTACACGATGGGTATAGCGCTCGCGGGACGCAGGCGACGCGGGGCCCCTCTTCAGCTTGTTCTGGAGCTCTTCGTTGGACTTGGTGTAGTAATGATTGAGCTGCAGATGCTTTGACGAATAGAATGAAGGAGATTTCCGGCCTTTCAGTGAAAATCTTTCTCCGGAGTCGTTGCTTGTCAGGTCGCCATAATCGGTAGTCTGGAAATGATGAACGCTTACTTCGGAAACTTTGCAGGGATCGACGATGCATTTGAAGTTCGAGGCGTTCTTCAAGCGGCTCATCGGGTCCGCTCCCCGCCATACATAGTGTCTTAAGATTGGGCCGTCGGGCCTGGTTTGATGACCGCCTCGTCCGAACATGTGCCAGGGCAGGGAAATATTGGGAAAGCCATCGGTCGCACTCAACGCGTCTTCGACGGTGCGGCCCGTTTTGGGTAAGAGAAATTCGTCAACATCGATGAAGGTCATCCATCGAAAGTTGGACCCGAAATTCAGAATTGCATGAGCAAATGCCACGACCTGACTGTTCAGCGTTTGGTTGTTGCGAACATCTTTCAGACCAAAAATCCATGGAACTACCGTAAGGCAATCGTGAGGAAGCAGGCTACGAAGTATCGAAATCGTCTTGTCCGATGAGCCATTGTCGTAGATCAGAAAATGGCGAACCCCTACAGACCGGTGAAAGAGCGCCCACTCGGCGATATAATGCTCTTCGTCTTTAAGATGTGTCGCAATCGCGACTCCATGCCGGTTGGCATCCGCTTTGGGCGGCGTTATCGCGATCCGCTTCGTGTAAGGCGGCTTCCTGCGGAAGATATGCATTCCAAATCTCCGTCAAGCAGGCGTTGCCAAGAGCCATCCTTCAGTGGGCCACGCGCTCGTTTGCATGAGGCGTTCCGACTTCTCTAAGATGGAACGGCGCTCTCTGCCAAGATCACCCAATCCCCACCACCCCCTCGTCCTTGACCTGCCGGATGGTCAGCGCGGTGCGTACCGTGTCGACGTTGGGCGTGGACGTCAGTTCCTCGATAACAAAACCCTGGAATGTCGCGAGGTCGCTCGCCACGCAGTGGAGCATGAAATCGCTCTCGCCCGAGACCATCCAGGCGGCGCGCACGATCGGCCAGTTGCGGGTGCGGTCGGCGAAGGCCTTGAGCTCGCTCTCGGACTGGTGATGCAGGCCGATCAGGCAGAAGGCGACCACGTCGAGGCCTAGCGCCGGCGCGTTGAGTAGCGCGCGATACCCGCGGATGATGCCGGCGTCCTCGAGCCGCTTGACCCGCCTCAGGCAGGGCGGAGCGGAAATGCCGACCCTGCTCGACAGCTCCACATTGGTGATGCGGCCTTCCTGCTGCAATTCGCGCAGGATCTTCCAGTCGATGGCGTCTAGGTCGGCTTTGAGCGGCATGACGGCTTTCTGCGCAAGAATCTGTCGCGTTCGCGTAATTAAGCTGCTTGTAATCGACTTTACAGTCTCCGCCAGCCCCTCATGGCCTCTCCCTGTTGCCGGAAGGCCATTGTTTCCGGGGAGAAGGGCAACCCCAGCTTGCTGGGGAGGGTCGCAGCACCTAGATTACCCGGGATCGCCGCACATTTGGTGCCGGCCCCAGGTGATTCCGCAGTTCCCGAAAGCAGCTCGATGACCGTCAAGCACGCGCCAGTCCTCATCATCGGCTCCGGCCCGGCCGGCTACAC
>JAEYTV010000014.1 GCA_023433855.1 Pseudomonadota bacterium
GTCTTCCACAGCTGATCGAGAACGATAGAGTTTCCCAGTGACGTGCCCATGATATCCCTCTGGCGGTATCTGGCCGCCCCAAGGCCAGATACCCGTCAACTTGCTTTTAATTTAATCTTGAGGGCGATGCCTGAAAGCCTCGCGCGAGGATGCTATTCGAGAAGGAATTCTTCCCAGAGCTTTGAGACTTCAGCACGATTCTTGATCCACCAGGCCGCATCCTGTTCAAAACCTTTCGCAATGATTTCAGGATGTGTCGGGAGTGTTTTGGCGACATCGGCGCTAATGTGTTCAAACGCGTTCTTGTTTTCCGGGCTAAGCCCGATGGGCGGAAGCGAAAGTGCTTGCGCCTTGGGGCTTGTCGAATAGTCGATCAGCCGTAGCGCGTTCTCGTAGTTTGGGGAGCCTTTGAGAATAGCGGAATATTCCGTTACCCGCATTGCCTGGTTCCATTCGACAGCCACAGGCGCGCCAGCCTGACGAAGAGTATCCACGCGGTTTGTCCAGAGCGCGCCCAGAACGGCGGTCTTTTCTGCAAGCAGAGATGCGCCCATGGCGCCGCTGTCGAAGAATTTCGCCACGCTCGGGCGAATCTTGCGCAGCATGTCGAAGGCCTTCTTCACGTCGAGCGGATAAAGCTCGGAAGGGTTGACGCCGGATGCCAGAAGGGCGAATTCCAGATTGGGGGAAATCGCCTTGGCATCCTGCAACATGCGGCGGCCCGGGAATTTCTCGACATTCCAGACGTCTGCCCAGCTTGTCGGATGTCCGTTCGGGAAGGCTTCGGTATTGTAGCAGATGGCCTCAGCGAAAGCGCAATAGCTGATATAGGTCGGCTTGACGGTGCCAACGTCCTTCACATCCGTATGTTCGAACTTGGAGTAATCAATCTCCTGAAGCACACCGCGTTCCTGAAGGGTCAACATCGCGATGGCGTTTGCTTCTACGACGTCAAGCTCCTGCGATCCGGCCTGCGCCATCGTCAACAGCTTGCCGGTGTTGGCCGGTACTCCAACAACCTCAATGCCGGTCAGCTTGGTGAATTCATTCCAGGTGCCTTTTTGCAGCGCTTCCTGGTAGGACCCGCCGGATGTGCGCACCAGAACCCGTCCGCCCTTTTGGGCACGGACGATATTCGGCATGGAAAGTGTGGCGGCTCCCACAGCCACACCTGCAATCAGCGAGCGGCGAGTAACGCCCGGACCCGATTTTGCATTTCCGCTTTCAACCTTCATGTCAGTTCCCCTTATATTGGATTTTTATGTGAAGCATTAGACGTCAAACACGTTCTGGAACAAAGCCGAGGTCTGCCCAAGTCTTCGGTTTTTCGAGTTTTTCGCCGTATTTTAACTTCGAGAACTGGCGGCCTCCGGCAAGAACACCTTGCGCAAGTTGCGCCATGAGTGCTGTGTCGCGCGTATGGAGAGTGCTGGCCTTGGTTTCGCGCCAGAAGCGCTCGACGGGCAGAAATTTGAACAGGGACCGGGCGCCGACGATTTCGAAGGTTTTGTCAGCTGCAAATCCGGCAACCTTTTTCGCCGTGTGAAGGGCGCGGTAGGAGGCGAGCATGGCTTCGTCATGACGGCCTTCATCCCACAGCCAGACGGCGTAACGGTATGAAGCGCGGGCTGCCTGAGTGCCGCTATCCATCTCCGCCAGAGCGTACATCAGAACCGCGTCTTTCGCCAGATAATCGCGTCCGCCGATGAATTCGACCACATAGTCGACAATGCCTTGCGCGGTTCCGACCAGATGCGCGGCGTGCGAGCATTCATAGGTATAGGGGTCCTTCTGGACGAAATCGCCGGGCTCGCCCATGACGTTTTTCCACGGGATGAACACGTTATCGAGCTTTGCCGTCCAGCTGACCGTGCCCCGAAGGCCGATGGACTCGCTCCAGCTGTCGTCAAAGCTCAGGCCTTCTGATGTTTTGGGGACGATGGAGATCGTTAGGCCTTCGCCATTGGTCTTCGCCCCGGGCGCCAACGCCCAGAATGCCAGGAGGTCAGCGGCCGGCGCCATGGAGCAGAAGTGCTTCTCGCCGGATGCGCGGAATCCGCCTGGAACAGGTTCGAAACTTGAATCAAAGGTCAGCTTGGTGACGACGTTATTGGCCTTGATCTGGCGCGGGTTCACTTCCGAGCCGAGCGAACCCATCAGTGCATCTTCCTTGACGATCTGCCCAAGGAAGCGCTCCTTCTGCTCGGCGCTCCCCATGCGGCAGACGAGGCCGACCTGGTGGAAGTGGATCAACAGATCCCAGGATGTGGTCGGGCAGGTGCGCGCCAGTTCTTCGGCAACAGCAAACTGTGCCATTCCCAAACTGCCGCGGGGCTGCGGGTTAAGCCCGCCGTATTCCTTGGGAACCATGAGAAGGTGGAATTTCTGCTTCTTCATTTCCGCAAAGTTATCGGCGGGGAAGGCGGCTTCCTGATCGTAACGGTCGGCGTTTTTCGTCAACAAGGGCTTTAAAGCCTTAGCCTTTTCCACCCATTCGCGCTGCTCGCTGTTCAATGCGAAATCCATAGGGCATTCTCCTCATGTATGTATACAGTATTCAGAATGCAGAAGAGTATAGTTTAGATCGGCTGTCAAGGACGAGTTTCGGAATTGCATGGGAGTAGGTGCCGGCAGCAAGGTTGCCGATCGCGGAGAACTGTGAAAAGAGGATTGAAGCCGCTGAACCTCGTCAAAGCTGCCGGAGTTGGTCGAACCGGTGATGGCTCGACCGCGCCCTGATCGCTCTACAGTCGCGGGGAGGCTAAGCAGTCCCCCACTGCTGTTCAGTAGTTCCGGCTATAGGTCTGTTGCTTTGCTACATAGGACAAACAAGGAGAACTATACCCTCACTGGCGGTCATCATGTTTCAGTCAAGCGATCTGAAACTTGATACCACGATCAACTTTGACCCACCTAAAACGTGCGTGGGCCGACGTAGCACGCTCGCCGAGAACGTGCGGATCTTTATCGTACTCCTGCAGAGACATTCTTTGGGGGACTGTAGCACTCAGGAACACGGCCGCTTCACACAGCAAAGTAAAATAGAATGTAGCATGATAAATGGGCGTGCAGCAGTTCGAATCCCATCAAGGCGGAGGCTACAGCAGCCTTCGCCACAAGCGAACGTGGCGTGCTGCAAACGCTGCGAGATCCATGGTAGATGAGCCCGATGAAGATAGACTGGCACTAACCATGCGATTCTCCATCTGATGTGATGGAGACGATAGGTTCTTTATCAACTATTATCAGGAACGATCCGGACTCTCCTCCGCTGCGGGCGGCTTGGATGTCGTTCCGAAATTCCGATCAAGACTGTGAACGCGCATCCGCTCCTGCATCCGTCACTGTGATTTGCCGCCGACAGGTTCAAGAGCCGTTCGCGTCTCCTATGTCGGCCATACCGGCTGGCAGATATCGTTTATCCGCCGCATCATGTGTCTGTGCGCCAAAACGCCCTGCCCAGCGATTTGGCCGGCGAGATATGAAGCTTGTACGGACAAAGCGGCAGCGGATGCAGTGTGAAAGTATTCTGGCGCCCGGATCAACAACACTGTTGGTACGATTGTCTTACTTTGCAAGACGCATCGCTTAGCATCTTTCGCATGGTCGGCAGTGCGGAGTAGCTGCGGCGGCAGAAGGAATTGATCGGCTTATAAAATGGCGAGGGTGAGCAGGACGTGCCCCTACACCATCGCCATGGCTTCAAAGTCATTCAAAATGGTGCGGAGCGTCGCAAGGACCTCTCTCAACTCCGTCAGGTTAGCCGCCCCCCCAAGGCAGAGGCGGAATCCGTTGGCCATGGGGTCGAGCGGCTGCAGGGGGGTGGGCGATGCCAGAATTAGGCCCGCCTGAGCCGCCTCCGCGAACAGCGATATGGCCGTCCTGCCGAGGGACATGGAAACCCAAAGGTGAAAAGCCGGTTCTGCGGGACCGAGGGGAAGGAAATCGTCAAGAAGTTCCCGCGCGAGAGCTGTCCTTTCGGCTGCCGCCTCTCTCTTCAGCTTCACCTGTTCGGCCAGATTGCCATTCTGCATCATCTTGACGACGGCTTCGGCCATGATGGCATTCGCCATCCAGCCCGTCGCCCGAATGGAATTGACGATCCGGTCGCGGAAAGCCGGGGGAGCGACCATCGCGCCTACGCGCAAGCCTGGAGCGAGGCATTTCGCGAAGCTGACGATATAGAACGCCCGATCCGGGATCAGCGAACTGATTGTCGGCGGGGGACTGTCGCTGAGAAAGCCGTATGCGTCGTCTTCAATTATCCAGGCATCATGCCGCCTGACGATTTCGGCGATCTCCCGGCGCCGCTCAAGCGGCATGATGCTGGCAGTTGCCGTCTGAAAGGTCGGTGTCACATAAAGCAGCCGGGCGCCCGTCTGCTGAAAGGCTTCCTCGAGACGATCAGGGATGATCCCGTGCTGGTCCATCACCACGCCCCGCAGCGAGTAACCATCCATCAATGCGAGTGCCATCATTCCCGAA
The DNA here is from genome assembly GCA_023433855.1 of Pseudomonadota bacterium. GTDB lineage: Bacteria > Pseudomonadota > Alphaproteobacteria > Rhizobiales > Rhizobiaceae > Neorhizobium. The sequence continues at coordinate 4,486 of JAEYTV010000014.1, forward strand.
TAAGTGAGGTTTTCAGCCAGGATCGGCGTCGCCGGCTTGGTCAGTATCCGTGTTGCAATAGAAATGGCGTGCTGGGCGCCATGCGTTATGAAGACATTGCCGGGGGTCGTCTCAAGGCCAGATACCTCGAGCCACTCCGCCATGGCCCGACGGTGCGCTTCGCGTCCCTGATGCGGAAGATAACCCAACAATCTCGAAAACTGCCTGTCGGAGGTGATCTCCGCCATCGTTTCGGTGATCAGCTGGTCCTCGGCCGTCGGCGGGGGCGCATTCAAGGCGAGGTTTATCCGACGCGGCCCCTCGGACGGCGCTGCTTCTGAGACGCCCAGATGCTGCCGCGCCGGCAGCAGGAACGTGCCCTTGCCAACCTGGCCGGAGATAAGCCCACGGCGTTCTGCCGCAGCGTACGCCTTGGAGACCGTGCCCACGCTCAAGCCCAGCTTGTCCGCCATCTCACGGTGCGTCGGCAGGCGCTCGCCCGCGCTGACGCTACCGGAAGCGATATCCGCCTGAAGCGCGGCGACGATCTGCAGATAACGGGGGCCTTCTCCGAAGGGCAGCTTGGGATACCAGTTCATAGAGATCTCCTTGATCCGAAGAATAGGACAATTTTGTCATTGTCGCAATCCCTATCGACAAAGCGGACGCCATGCGGGGGAGATTGTCGCCGAAACCTTTCGTACCGGCGACCCTGTTGAGCGAAACCGCTTGGGAAGCCTTTGAAAATGAGACAATCATGCCGTCTGTTTGTAGATTTCACTACTATTCAACAGACATGTATTGCTTTTTCGGGTTGCGGCGGTGTGATTTGTATGTCTATTGTCTCGGTTATGAGGAAATTGTTCAAGGCAGGAGACGTCACGTGATCTATGAGATCCGCGTATATGAACATGTGGACGGCAAAGCCGAGGCCGTTCGGGAGCGCTTCTCGAAAGAGGTCGTGCCGCGGTTCCCGAAACACCATATCGAATTGCTCGGTGCCTTTACCGATCGCGAGACCGGTATGCTCACTTACATGACCCGGTTTCCGGACGAGGACGCGCGTCAACGTGCTTGGGCCTCCTTCGGTGCCGATCCGGAATGGAAAGCGGTTAAGGCGGCGTCCGAACTCGATGGTCCGCTTATCGCGAAGCAGCGGCTCAGCGTCGTCACACCTGCGCTGACCGGGCTCCCGATCGGCTGAGCGAAGATCGACATCCAACCATGAAGAGATGATGCTGTGAAGCCAGCTCCGTTTTCATACGTTCGTCCGAAGACAGTCGATGAGGCTTGCGAAGCCCTGGCCTCGGATTCCGATTCCCGCGTGATCGCCGGCGGACAGACGCTGGTGCCGATGCTTGCAATGCGTCTGGCGCGCCCGACGCTGCTGGTCGATGTCACGCGGATCAGCGATCTCCATGGTATTCGGGAAACGGATCAAGGCATCGAGATCGGTGCCGTCACCCGGCAGTTCGAGGCCTTGGCGTCAAGCCTGATTGGCAGGAAGGTACCTCTCCTGGCCAAGGCACTGCCGCATGTCGGGCATCCCCCGACCCGCGCCCGCGGAACGGTCGGCGGGTCGATCGCGCATGGCGATCCGTCGGCGGAGATCGCCCTTGCCGCGACCATTCTCGGCGCGACGATCTGTTACCGCGATGCCGACGAGGAGGTGGATTTACTCCCGGAAGATTTCTTCCTTGGGCCGACGCTGACCTCCGCTCCCATGGGCGGCTGTCTCACCCGGGTCGTTTTCCCCAAGCGGCCGGATGGGCGGGTGGGGGCAGGCTTTCAGGAGATAGCCTCTCGACGAAGTGATTATGCGTTTGCATCGGCCGGGGCGCAGGTGGAGCTGGATGACGACGGCATTTGCGTCGGAGCTCTGCTCGGTGTGGGCAGTATCGGCGACGTGCCGACCGCCATCGACATCTCCAGTCTGTGCGGATCCCGGCTGGACGATGAGGATATACAAGATGTCGTGGCTGCGGCTCTGAGCGATATCGAAGCCGTCGATGATCTTCACGCCACTGCAAGCTACCGCCGGCGTGCTGCGTCCCGGTTGGCTTTCCTAGCGCTGGTCGAAGCTCGCGATGCAGCATTGGCGGAAGGAGTTGCCGCATGAAGGTCACGCTGAATGTCAACAAGAGGGACGTCGATATCGAGGTGGAGCCGCGCACCACGTTGCTGGACGCGCTGCGCGATAAGCTGGACCTGAAGGGAACCCATGCCGGCTGCGAACACGGTGTCTGCGGCGCCTGCACGGTCATGGTCGATGGGATGGCGGTTCGTTCCTGTCTGATGTTCGCCGTCCAAGGCGATGGGCTGGAAATCAGGACGATCGAGGGCATGGCTCCGGCTGACGGGGAGCTGGGTCTCGTTCAGGACGCGTTCTGTGAGACGCACGGTCTTCAGTGCGGATATTGCACACCCGGAATGATTGTCGCGGCGCATGCGCTGATCATGCAGAATTCGTCGCCGACGGACCACGATATCCGCGACGCGATCTCCGGAAATATCTGCCGTTGCACAGGCTATGGTCAAATCGTCGAAGCCGTGCGGCTGGCCGCTCAGCGGCTGAGGGAAAGCAATGCCCAGCATGTCGAGGAGGCAGTACGATGAGCTCACAGACCCATCGTTTCATCTCCGGGAACCGACGTGTACGCGAGGATCGCCGTTTCGTTGCAGGCAAGGGAAAATTCGTCGCCGACATTGATATGCCCAATGTGGCGCATGTGGCCCTCGTCGCGGCGCAGCATCCGGCGGCCAGGATCGTGAGGATCGATGCCTCGGCGGCGCTTGCCATGGAAGGCGTCATCTCCGTCCTGACCGGGGAAGAACTGGCTGCGGCCGTCAATCCGTTGATGAATGGACTGGAGACCCCGAAGGTGCGGAGATTTCCGCTCGCCGTCGGACAGAACCGCTACGCCGGCGAATGGATAGCGGCGGTTGTCGCGGAAAGTCGGGCAATTGCCGAGGACGCTGCGGAACTGGTAGTAGTCGAGATCGAGAAGCTGGGATTCGTCGTTGACCCGGAAGAGGCTCTGAAGCCCGATGCTCCGGTCTGCCATCCCGAGCATGGGTCCAATCTGCTGCTTGACCGCACCTTCGACTGGGGAGCGGTCGAGGAGGATTTTGCCCGCAGCGAAGAAAAGCTCAGCCTCCGGGTCACCTGGGGCCGCAACTCGACCGTTCCCATCGAGACGTTTGGCGTCATTTGCAAATGGGATCCTTGGGCGGAGATGCTGGACGTCTGGGCCTCAATCCAGATGCCGAAATACGCAGATCAGATCGCGCGTTCGCTGAAGATACCGGGCAACTCCGTTCGCATTCATTATGACGTGGATGTCGGCGGCAGCTACGGCGTCAAGCGGGGCATCAAGCACACGGTCTTGTGTGGCTATCTTACGAGAAAGCTGGGCAGGCCCGTCCGCCTGATCGAGGATCGCCTGGAAAACATGCGGGCCGGCGACGCGCATGGGCCCGAGCGGATTTTCGACATCGAAGTCGCTTTCGACCGCGACGGCACCGTCCGGTCGATGAAGATGCGCGCGCTCGACAATGCCGGGGCCTACGCGGGCCGAGCCCCCTTCCAGCTGGGCAAGCCGATTGGGGCGATCGTCGGGCCCTACCAGATTGCATCGGTCCAGTACCGCGCCATGTCGGTCACGACCAACAAGACGGTACAAGAGGCGGTACGCGGCTTTGGCCAGTCGCCGACCAACTACGCCATCGAGACCATGATGGATCGGGTCGCCGATCATCTTGGCATGGACAGGCTCGAAATCAGGCGCCGCAACTTGATCCGCGCCGATCAGTTCCCCTACCTCATCCCCTCAGGAAGTACCTACGATTCCGGCGATTACCATACCGTCATCGACAAGGTCCTGGCGCATGCGGACTATCAGGCCCTCATAGCGGAGCGCGACAGGCTGCGGGCGGAAGGCGTTTGCGCAGGTATCGGGATCGCCGCCTGCCTGGAGCCCTCGGGCGGAAACTCCTCCTTCGAGCCGCTTCTGAACGAAAACAACCGGACCTCGACCTGGATGGAGGGCAGCCGGGTCAACGTCGATGCGCTCGGAGACGTCACGGTCACCATTCACACGACGAGCGCTGGCCAGGGGCACGAGACGCTGGCGGCAACGGTCGTGGCGGAGGTGCTCGAGATCGATCCCGACCGTATTCGCGTTGTCCGTCCCGACAGCCTCAACAGCCTTCCGGGAAATTCGCCCGTCGGCAGCCGCATGGCGATCATGCTGGGTGGAGCGGCCGCGAGGGCGGCGCGGAACATCCGGGAGCAGATGATGATGATCGCAGCCCACGTCATGGGCGCGGACGCATCCAGCCTGAAGTATGAAAGCGGCACGATCAACGGCCCAGGCGGGCGCAAGATCACCTGGGAAGAGATGGTGGATATCACCCACCGCCGATTCCATGACCTGCCTGCGGACTGCAGGCCCGGCCTCACGGCGAGCTTCATCCAGCAGGTTCCCACGGGGATCGCACTTCCCAAGGACGGCAAGGTGCAGATGTATCCCTGTTACTCCTTCGAATTCCATCTCATCCTGCTCACGTTCGACCCGGTGCTCGCGCGCCCGGAGATCCGCCGCTACGTCATCGGCCATGACTGCGGCACGGTGATCAATCCCCATATCGTGAAGGGCATGACGCTCGGAGGGATCGCCCACGGCATCGGCGCGGCGCTTCTCGAGGAGTTCGCCTATGACGGTGAAGGGCAGCTGATGACGCAGAGCTTCCTCGACTATCTCATGCCCTCGTCGCACGAGATGCCGGATGTCGAGATCATCCATCATTGCACGCCGTCCCCGCTGACCGAGTTCGGCCAGAAAGGCTCTGGCGAGAGCGGCTATCTCGGGGCCCCTGCGGCCATATCCGGCGCCATCAACGATGCATTGAGCCCCTGGAAGGTGCGGCTCAGCAAACTTCCAATCCGAATGAGCGCGGTCAGCGACGCAATTGCCGCCGCGGAAGAGCAAGGCAGGAGACCAGCATGATCATCGACGCCCACGCCCACCTCGTTCCTCCGGCCCTGCTGGACGAATTGCGGGACCGCCGCCAGGAGTTCCCCTCCGTAACCATGACCGAGAAGGACGGAAGCCTGGCTTTCGCTTTTTCCGGCAAGCCGTCCACCCGCCCCGTCTCACCCGGTCTTACCAACATTGCCAAACGGCTGAGCTGGATGGATGAGAACGGGATCGACCGCCAGGTGGTCGCCGGCTGGCTCGACATGTTCGGCAACGACCTTCCCGCCTCCGAAGGCGCCGAATGGGCGCGCACCATCAACCGCCATCTGCGACAGGCGGAAAAGGACAGCAATGACAGGTTCATCGGCCTCGCTGTGGTGCCGCTTCAGGACGGCGCAAAGGCGGCCGAAGTGTTGCGCGAGGCTCATGCCAGCGGCTTCAAGGGGACCATGATCGGAACCCAGCCCAAAGGCAAGGGCGGCGTCCTCGACGATGCCGATCTCGATCCGTTCTGGGAAGCGGCCGACGAGCTCGGCTCCATCGTTTCTATTCATCCCGTCTTCGATGCGGGTGACGATCGCGTGAAGTTCCACGGCATGGAAAACGCGGTGGGCCGCATCACCGATACGCTGATCGCGGTCAGCCGCATCATATATTCCGGCCATGTCGAACGGTATTCGAACATCAGGTTCCTCGTGGGCATCGGCGGCGCCGCCTTGCCGTATGTCATCGGTCGCCTGAAGAGAAACCATTCCCTGCATCCGGAGGACATGGCCGATCCCGCCAAGGCGCTGTCGATGATGTACTACGACACGCTGGTCCATGATCCCAAGGTCCTGAAGCTGCTGATCGAGACGGTCGGCAGCGACCGGATCATGCTCGGCTCCGACATGCCGTTCCCCATCGGCGATCCGAAGCCGAGAGCGATCCTCGACGAGCTTGGCCTCAGCGCCTCGGAGCGGCGGTCGATCGAAGGTGGCCTGGTCGAGTCACTGATCGGCCGGTGAGGCGAATACGGGAGGAGACTAACATGAAAATGGAACTGAACGGATCCGAGGAGATCGCGGCAAGCCGGCAGCAGCTGTGGGAGGGACTGAACGACCCGGCCGTCCTGACGAAATGTATCCCCGGCTGCCAGGCGATGGTCGAGACTTCTCCCGACAGCTATGACGTGAGGATGCAGCTCAAAGTCGCCGCCGTCGGCGGAAGCTTCGACGGCAAGGTTGCGCTGTCGGACAAGGTCGAAGGCGAACGCTGCCGGATCGCCGTTTCGGGTGCTGGATCGCTGGGAACGGGCTCGGGAACCGCCGAGTTCACGATCACCGAGATAGATGCCGCGCATTCGCGCCTCGACTATGCCGGAACGGGCGAGATCGGCGGTCTTGTCGCCGGCGTCGGCCAGCGCATTCTGGGCTCCGTCGCCAAGCATCTGACGAAACAGTTCTTCACCGCCCTCCGGAAGCACTACGCAGACCTCGACAAAGCGGAGGCGTGATATGTCTTCCGTGACGCGCGGCATTCGCGAATCGTCGGTGACCGTTGAGGGAAGCCGGCAGATCTTCATGTCGGAGAAGCCGGCAGAGGGGTGCGATATCCCGCTCCTCTTCCTCAATTCGCTCGCTGCGGACCTGACCATGTGGGACGACGTGCGTGGACGCCTCGATGCCCGGACGGTGGCGTTCGACGCCCGTGGGCATGGACGCTCGGATGTCGTGCCGGGAGATGCCGATCTCGACGGGTTCGCGGATGATGCCGTCGCCGTCATGGATGCCGCAGGCATCGATCGTGCGGTTCTGTGCGGGCTGTCACTGGGTGGCCTGACGGCCATGTCTCTTGCCGGCCGGATGCCGGATCGTGTCCTGGGGCTTGTCCTGGCAAATACAGCGGTGAGTTTCCCGCCGGCCCAGATGTGGCGCGAGCGCGCCGACATGGCCCGCGACGGATCATTCCCGCAGCTTGTTCAGCCGACGCTGGAGCGCTGGCTGACCCCCGGCTTCCGTGAGGCGCAGCCGACCGTCGCCGCGGAAGTCCGTCGCATGATCGCATCTACCCCCGCAGAGGGATATGCTGCCGCCTGCGCCGTGCTTGAGAGAGGTGATGCCAGGAAAGCCATG
>JAEYTV010000047.1 GCA_023433855.1 Pseudomonadota bacterium
GGGAAGCGAACTGAAGCTGCCAGAAGTCGATGTTGCCGCGATCGCTGCCTATTTCGCACCACCGGCCTTGCCGGAGCGCAGCGAAGGTTCGAGCCAGCTCGCACGCTGGAAGAAGCAGGATCAGGGCTTTGCCCGCTGGGTAGACCAGAACGTTGCGCCCCATAAACATCCCGACTACGGCATGGTGACGATCTCGCTGAAGCCGATCGGGGGCATTCCCGGCGACGCCAGCCACGAGCAGATGGACGCAGTCGCCGACCTGGCGGAGAAATTTGGCTTCAACGAAATCCGCATCAGCCACGAGCAGAACGTCATCCTGCCGCATGTCGCGCTCGCCGACCTCGAGCCGCTCTACCGCGCGCTTGATGCCGGAAATCTCGCGACGGCAAATGCCGGCCTGATCACCGACATCATCGCCTGTCCCGGACTTGATTACTGCGCACTGGCGAATGCCCGTTCGATTCCTGTCGCGCAGGAAATCTCCACCCGCTTTGGCTCAGCCGAACGCCAGGCGGAGATCGGTGAACTGAAGATCAAGATCTCCGGTTGCATCAATGCCTGCGGCCATCATCATGTCGGCCACATCGGGCTTCTTGGTGTCGAGAAGAAGGGGGCCGAACTCTACCAGATCACGCTCGGCGGGTCTGGCGATGAAAATACGTCGATCGGCGAGATCATCGGGCGCGGTTTCGAACCCGCCAAGGTGACGGACGCGATCGAGACGATCGTCAATACCTATCTCGGCCTGCGCACCTCCAAGGACGAAACGTTCCTTCAGGCCTACCGGCGCGTCGGGCCGCAGCCCGTCAAGGAAGCGCTCTATGGCGACGCAAAGGCGGAGGCTGCGTGATGACCAGGATCTGGAGAGAAAGCGGTTTCGTTGAGAACGATCCCTGGATTGTCGAAAGCGAGGAAGTCAAGGCAGCCGAGGAGCAGAAGGTGTTGCTGCCCCTCGATCAATTGATCGAGAAGGCCGAAACCAGTAACGATGTCGGTCTCGGCGTGCTCATCAGACCGGCGGACGATGTGCGCCGCCTTGAGCCCTATCTGTCCCGTCTCGAACTCGTTGCCGTTGATTTCCCGGCCTTCAACGACGGCCGCGCCTTTAGCCATGCGTCATTGCTGCGCGATCGGCTCGCCTATAGGAACGAGTTGCGGGCCGTCGGAGACGTCCTCATTGACCAGATCCCCCTCATGCTTCGTGTCGGCATAGACAGCTTCGCGGTGAAAAACGCGACAGCCCTGAAGCGTCTCGAAGAAGGCAGGTTGCCGGGCATTTCCTTTCACTACCAGCCGACGGCGCGGCCGGCCGAGAAGGCGGGTGGTTACAGCTGGCGGCGCCGGTCAGCGTGACCGGGGTCCGCAAAGCCGATGCGGGCATAATTTTCATCTCCGCCGCGACCTGTGGACGCAGATACCTTCAAAAACGAGGTCTTTTGATATATTCGCATCTGCGAAAACGGATGCCCGTGCCTTTCCAACTCGCAAGATCGGCCAGACTGAAAGATGGCAGGAATGAACGCTCCAGTGAAGACAGATGAATTCCAGGTACAGACACCGGCAAGGATCCCTGACGGGGTTTATGCCGAGACGGTGCTCGCCGTTGAGCATTATACGGACCGTCTGTTCCGTTTCCGGATGACGCGTCCGGCGGCATTTCGGTTCCGTTCCGGTGAGTTCGCCATGATCGGGCTGATGATCGGTGACAAGCCGATTTATCGTGCCTATTCGATTGCCAGCCCCAGCTGGGACGAGGAACTGGAGTTCTTCTCGATCAAGGTTCCGGATGGACCGCTGACATCGCATCTCCAGAAGATCAAGCCGGGCGATACCGTACTGATGCGCAAGAAGCCGACCGGGACCCTCGTTCTCGATGCGCTTACGCCCGGCAAGCGACTTTACATGTTTTCGACCGGCACCGGGATTGCGCCGTTTGCCAGCCTGATCCGTGACCCGGAGACCTACGAGAAGTTCGATGAGGTCATCCTCACCCATACCTGCCGCGAGGTGGCGGAGCTGAAATACGGCTTCGACCTGATGGAGGAGATCAGGAATCACGAGTTCCTCTCCGACATCGTCGGCGACAAGCTGAAGCACTACCCGACCGTGACCCGCGAGGACTATCCCTTCCGCGGCCGCATCACCGACCTGATGGAGAGCGGCAGGCTCTTCACCGATCTCGGCGTGCCGCCGCTCGACCCGGCGACCGATCGCGGCATGATCTGCGGCTCCACCGAGATGCTGAAGGATACCAAGGCGCTGCTGGAGGCCGCCGGGCTCACCGAAGGCGCCAACAACAAGCCTGCCGAGTTCGTGATCGAACGGGCATTCGTCGGATGAGGCCGGTCGCCGGGCGGGACAGACCTAGCGAGGATCAAGCTGGCGCAGGAGCTGCCGGAGTTTTGCGGACTCCGGGCTCCCGTCCGGACGCGGCTTTAGGAGATTGCGGTCACCGACATCGAACCTGTACCAGTCAATCAGTGCAGATGCGACATCTGCCGCCGACTCGTCCGTGACGTCGACGTTGTTTTCCTCGCACCAAGCCTCTAGGAACCTCTGCAACAGCTCCAGGTCGTCTGGTCCGAGGGGAACGGCGGATGCGGTAGCATAACGTTCAAGCATCGTAACCTGCCTTATCGAGATCACGCGGTCTGCCTGCTGCAGGCCTGCGCATTACCCCGTTGCCCCAAAGTAGCAAAGAGATCGCGCCATCGGTGCGCAGGAAGCTCGTGTATGACTTCCTAATATAGCGATTCGGCGACAGTCACAGAATGGCTATATGGCAATGGTTTTTTTACGATGCGACGGGGATTGCAATCTTCGCCTTGGAAGAGGCCGGTGGGCTATGAGCAACGGAGCGACGTCGGCAATGACAATCCGCAATAGCTATTGCCGAGATATCCGACAGCAAGCTTAACCCTGATGCCCTGAGCGTGGACCGTTATGGCCGCGCCGAACCGTCATCACAGCCGACGGGGAGGGCTGGTTCCATGCAGCCGCCGCTGCCTGGGGAAAAGCAAGAAATCAGCAACATCGCAGATGTTAACGACACCCAGCCCTCGGACACGCGACTGCAGGCTGTCAAAGGGGCAGTAAAAACCGAGGCGATCAATCCGCCGCCCTGCGGCTCCGTTTCTTTGTCGCCTCTTCCGGCGCCGGTTGAGCAAGGCGCAGCGCCTTGAGTTTCTCGGTCTTTTTCTCTCGTGCAGCCGTTTCGGCCGCGACTATGTCGCGAACAACCGAATTGGTGTGTTCGGCCTTCGCCTGGGCTGAAAGTTTGCCGGGTTTGAAAAACTCGTCTTTCGTGGCCGTCATGGCGTCCTCCTTATGTTTTCCGAACAAGAAACGCGGCCGCAGCCGCGTCGCTTCAACGATCATCGGCCTCGCGCGATGACCTTCTTTTTCGGTGCGGGCAGGAGACCTTCGCGCTGCGCCTGCTTGCGCGCAAGCTTGCGTGCACGGCGGATCGCATCGGATTTTTCACGGGCGCGTTTCTCGGACGGCTTCTCGTAGGCGGCACGGGCCTTCATTTCGCGAAAGAGACCCTCGCGCTGCATCTTCTTCTTGAGAACGCGCAAAGCCTGGTCGACATTGTTATCCCGGACGAGAACTTGCAAAGATAATCTCCTTCGCGGCCGAACCGCTGTTGCTGTTTTAGATGAGGTCGTGACCCATGGGCGCTCTATACCAATAGAGGCGCTTCAGGGCTGGTCGTCGAGAAGCCAGGTAGCTCCGGGCGGCCGATCCCGCTCCCTTGCTCCGTCGGCTGCATGTCCTTGCGCGTGCTGCATCTCATGCGATGCGATATCGTTCGCGCCTGTCTGATCAGAACGCCGTGGCGGTCTGCTCCAACGACAGGTTCCGGACGTTGATAGCGCCGACAATCAGCCCGTCTATGCGAAAGTGGAGATGACTCGACATCTCCCCTTTCGGGCAAAAAACAAAAGGCCGGGAGATGAGCCCCGACCTTCCACTATCATCGCCACCTGCATGCCAGTACATCCGTGGTCATGCGGGGCGACGCAAATCTTAGGCAGCCTGCAGATTGTCTGCAGAGCTCTTGCCCGAACGGCGATCCTGCACGATTTCATAGCGGATCTTCTGGCCTTCGGTGAGGCCGTTCAGACCGGAACGCTCTACGGCGGAGATGTGGACGAAAACGTCCTGGCTGCCGTTGTCAGGCTGAATGAAGCCGAAACCCTTGGTGCTGTTGAACCACTTTACGGTGCCTGTATTCATAACGATTTTCCTTTCAATCGCTGGTGGGCCCGGTCGTATGACCGATCTGGAAATCGACGTTGATAGGAAATCTGAAAGGCCGTAGGGCTCGGACAAAAGTCGCAAACAAAGTTCGATGGATCGGAAGATAGAGATCAATCGCCCAAAGGACAAGAGCAGGAGGAAAATAAAATGGGTGGAGGTTCTCCGGCAAATCCCGGCTCTCGTCCAGCAAGTGTCCGCCCGTCGCTTCCACGACGGGCGTTCGGATCACCTGGTTGTCCTCACTCTGCGGCGTCGGCATAAGCCTCCATCGGCGGGCAGGTGCAGACGAGATTGCGGTCGCCGTAGACATTGTCGATGCGGTTGACGGGCGACCAGTATTTGTCGACCCGGAAGGAGCCGGGCGGGAAGCAGGCCTGCTCGCGCGAATAGGGGCGATCCCATTCGCCGACGAGGTCTTCCACCGTGTGCGGGGCATTCTTCAGCGGGTTGTTGACCTTGTCCATCCGGCCTTCCTCGATGGCGCGGGCTTCCTCGCGGATCGCCAGCAGGGCATCGCAGAAGCGGTCTATCTCGGCCTTGGTCTCCGATTCGGTTGGCTCGATCATCAGCGTACCGGCGACCGGCCAACTCATGGTCGGCGCGTGGAAGCCGCAGTCGACGAGGCGCTTGGCGATGTCATCGACGGTGACGCCAGCCGACGTGCTGAGCGGGCGCGTGTCGATGATGCATTCATGCGCGACGCGTCCGGCTTCCGACTTGTAAAGCACATCGTATGCGCCACTGAGCCGCGCTGCGATGTAATTGGCGTTGAGGATCGCCACCTTGGTCGCCTGGGTGAGGCCTTCGCCGCCCATCATCAGGCAGTAGGACCAGGAAATCGGCAGGATCGACGGCGAGCCGAAGGGGGCTGCGGAGACGGCACCGTCGCGGCCGTCCGATTCGGGGTGGCCAGGAAGGTAGGGCGCGAGATGCGCCTTCACTCCGATCGGGCCCATGCCTGGACCCCCGCCGCCGTGCGGGATGCAGAAGGTTTTGTGCAGGTTGAGGTGGCTGACGTCGGAGCCGATATCACCGGGGCGGGACAGACCGACCATGGCATTCATGTTGGCGCCGTCCAGATAGACCTGGCCGCCGTGCCTGTGGGTGATCTCGCAGATCTCCTTCACCGTCTCCTCGAAGACACCATGGGTCGAGGGATAGGTGATCATGCAGCAGGAAAGGTTTTGCGCGTGCTGCTCGGCCTTGGCGCGGAAATCGTCGAGATCCACATCCCCGTTTTCCCTGGCCCTGACGGGCACCACCTTCATGCCGGCCATCTGCGCCGAAGCCGGGTTGGTGCCGTGCGCGGACGTCGGGATAAGGCAGACGTCGCGGTGTGTGTCGCCATTGGCGATATGGTAGTTGCGGATGGTCAGGAGGCCCGCATATTCCCCCTGCGCGCCGGAGTTCGGTTGCATGGAGAAGGCGTCGTAGCCGGTGATCTGGCAGAGTTTTTGCGACAGGTCATCGATCATCTCCGTGTAGCCGAGCGCCTGGTCCGCGGGGGCGAAGGGATGGATGTCGGAGAATTCCGGCCATGTAATCGGCAGCATTTCCGCCGTGGCGTTCAGTTTCATGGTGCAGGAGCCGAGCGGGATCATCGCCCGGTCGAGGGCAAGATCCCGGTCTGACAGCCGGCGGATATAGCGGGTCATCTCGCTTTCGGCGCGGTTCATGTGGAAGATCGGATGCGTCATGTAGTCGGACCTGCGCAGCAGGCCGTTCGGCAGGCGGTATTCCGGCTCAAAATCGGAGACCTTGAAGTCGCCGCCGAAGGCGCGCCAGACAGCTTCCAGCGTGGCTGGCCGGGTACGCTCGTCGAGCGACATGCCGATCTTCGTCTCGCCTACCTTGCGCAGGTTGACGCCTTCGGCCACGGCGGCGCGCAGTACGAGGCCCTGCATGTGACCGACATCGACGGTGATCGTGTCGAAGAAGGTGTCGGGTTCGACCGTGTAGCCGAGCTTTTCGAGGCCCTTGGCCATCAGCACAGCCTTCTTGTGGACCTGCTGGGCGATCGCCTTCAGGCCATCGGGGCCGTGGAAGACGCCGTACATGGAGGCCATGACGGCGAGCAGAACCTGGGCGGTGCAGATGTTGGACGTTGCCTTCTCCCGGCGGATATGCTGCTCGCGGGTCTGCAGGCTGAGGCGATAGGCGCGGTTGCCCCGCGCATCGACGGAGACGCCGACGAGGCGGCCTGGCATGGCGCGCTTGTGAGCATCCTTCACAGCCATGTAGGCAGCGTGCGGGCCGCCATAGCCGACCGGAACGCCGAAGCGCTGGGACGAGCCGATGGCGATGTCGGCACCCATTTCGCCGGGTGACTTGAGAAGCGTCAGGGCCAGCAGGTCGGCCGCGACCGCCGCAACGGCTCCGGTCTGGTGCAGGCGGCTGATGATGCCGGAGAAATCACGAACGTGGCCGTGGGTACCGGGATATTGGAAAATCGCGCCGAAGACGTCGACGGGGTCGAGATCGGTCATCGGATCGCCGACGATCACCATCCACCCGAGCGGCTTGGCACGGGTTTCGATCAGCGCGATGGTCTGCGGGTGGCAAGCTCTATCGACGAAGAAGGCGGTGGCTTTCGACTTCGCCTGGCGCTGGCAGAGCGCCATGGCTTCCGCCGCGGCTGTTGCCTCGTCGAGCAGCGAGGCGTTCGCCACATCGAGGCCCGTCAGGTCGCAGATCATGGTCTGGAAGTTGAGGATAGCTTCCAGGCGGCCTTGCGAAATTTCAGGCTGATAAGGTGTATAGGCGGTGTACCAGGCAGGGTTTTCCAGGATGTTGCGCTGGATCACCGGGGGGGTAACGGTGCCGTAATAACCCTGGCCGATCAGCGATACGAGCGGTTTATTCCTGTTGGCGGTGTCGCGCAGCTTGTCGAGCGGCTCGCGCTCGGTCAGCGCA
>JAEYTV010000056.1 GCA_023433855.1 Pseudomonadota bacterium
CTCTTCATTTGTGGAGGAGTAACGCAAAATTTCTCGCCTTTGTGTTGCGCTTGCCTTGGCTATGCCCCAAGGTCCCGGGAAGTTCAACGTCGCAGGCCATAGAATGTTATCGATACGCAGAGCTCGCCGGCTTTTCGGTGTATTCCTTTTCCTCTGCGCGGTACCGACAACGGCCTTGGCGGAACCACTCATCACCAAAACCTACTCCTATTTCAAGATCGGCGGCAACACTGCCGAAGACCTCGACCGGGAACTCGGACGGCGCGGCCCACTCACCCGCAACACCGGCCATCGCCATCCGGGCGCCACGGAGATCAAGTTCGGCGGCGAGGTCACCTATGTGGAAAAGGGCGGCCGCTGCTCCATCGGCGGGGTGCAGGTGACACTGCGCACGCGCATCATCCTGCCACGATGGAGCAACCGCAATCGTGCCCCCGCCGACCTGGGCTTCATATGGGATACCTTGTCGGCGGACATAAAGCGTCATGAGGAACGCCACGCCGAAATCGCCCGTAATCACGCCCGACAGCTCGAGCGCGAACTGCGGCAGTTGCGTCCCAGCAGGAGCTGTGATGTCCTCGAAAAACAGGTTGCGGATCTCACGCGCCGAGCCCTGGAAACCCACGACCGGCAGCAGCTGCGTTTCGATCAGGTTGAATCGGCCAATTTCGATACAAGGATGATGCGGCTCCTGCAGTACAAGCTGCAGCGAGCCCGGAAATGAGCCTGTGACTCCGCTCCTGCCGCAGCCTTTCGCAAAGCTGCTGGGGAGCTCGCCGATCGCGGGTTATTTATCGCGACAGCCTGGCACAGCCTCTTCATAAAAGATCGCCCGATCATCGTGGTTGCGGGCCAGCGACGTCAGCTCGAGTTCGGCATCTCCTCCGAGCAAGGAGGCGACGCTGACCGTCCTCGTTGGCCAATTCACCTGACGTGTCTCAAGCCGAAGGCATCTCACTGCCTCCCCTTCCGGCGACACAACGACCTCACTCGGTCACCGTGCAGCGGGGCGTCATTTCAGGCTGGACGGGAGATCAGGCCTGCCGCTCCGGAACATGAACGATGAGACCATCGAGTTCCGGCCTGACCTTGATCTGACAGGAGAGCCTCGACGTCGGCTTCACGTCGAACGCAAAGTCCAGCATGTCTTCTTCCATCGGCGCCGGAGGTCCCACCGTTTCCGACCAGCTCTCGTCCACATAGACATGACAGGTTGCACAGGCGCAGGCGCCGCCACATTCGGCTTCGATACCGGGAACGGAGTTGCGGACCGCGTTCTCCATTACGGTCGAACCGGGTTCGGCGTCGAGCTCGAAGCGCGTACCGTCGAAGGCAACGATGGTAAGTTTCGTCATGATGGTGGAATTCCGGTATCTTTGAGGTTGCAGCTTATATAGGCGGGCTGTCTTCCGATAAAACCGGTATCCAGTCAACATTTCGGGGCGCCCTGGCCTGTTCTACCGGCGCCCCGACGATACGTCAGCGCCTAGCGGCACAGCTTGTTGATGAAATTCACGGCTTCGATCACCGCGACGCCGACGGCGGCCTTCAACGCAGCATCCTCTGCGGAGGTCTCCAGCTTCGCCGCGGCCGCAGACACCGGAAACGCGCCGACGCCGCTTGCCGCCCCCTTCAGACGGTGGGCGACGGCGGCCGTCGCCACAGCATCAGCACCGGCCATGTCCTGCAGTGCACGACGGGCCTGGCGGGCAAACATCTGCAGCACTTCGATCTCGAGCGCCTTGTCTCCCATTGTCTGCCGGGCCAGATGGACGAGATCGATCGGGCGGGAGTAGAAGGGGTTTGCGCCTCCCTGATTCTCGGGGGCCTCAAACGCGATACTGACGGCTGGCATGGCCATGGATTGTTTTCCCAGTTGTTTCTTCTGATATGTGCCGGTTTGCACGAGCGGGCGCCGCTATCCCGTTAAATTCCGGGACAATCGTGGCTGAATCTGCCCATATGGTTAATTTTAGCTAAGCTCCGGCGTTCTTAGGGGATTTGCATATTTCATTGGTTTAAATTCTGTTAACAACATTCGGCAGCACCTTTCGCGCTCGGGCCTTTTAATTGTGCCGGCAGGCCGGATGTGCCACTACAGTACGACTTAGGTGTCGGGAACTATTCTCCTTTTGCCGCGGATCGAAGCTTGGTAAGCTTTCGTTATCATCCGTTTGAAAGAAGGTCGGTCCGACCCTGAAAGTGGATGGAAACCGGGTCCCATGACGGGACGGGTTCCGGCAGGCAGCGTCCCTCCTTGGTCTGCAGGCGGCAGGACATCGAGAGAGTTGCCGGGCGAATTTGTAACGAGGCGTAACCGCATGGCCAAGAAAACCAGCAGTGAGTCGGTCGACGAGACGGCATTCCAGGCTTTGGAAGATGCTCTGAAGATCAATTTCAATGACGAGCCGTCGCGCCCCCAATCCGCGCCACAGCCCTCGGAGGGCAGAGTGTCAGACGTTCCGAGACAACGCCCGCCGCAGGCCGAATCGCCCGAGAGCTTCAAGGCCGCAGTCGCGGAAGCGGCCGCCAAGTCTCCTCCTCTGCAGCCCGCCAACGACGCGGGCCGGCGCAGCACCACCGCCATCCTCCGGACCCTGGAAGGGGGCGCGATTCGCTCGGCCATCCGCAACGCCGTGATCGCATCGCTGCTCTGGGCCATTGCCGGCATCGGGCTCGGCCAGCTGATCTACGGCAACCAGCTCTGGCAGATCAGTTCTGTCGAAGGCGTGCTCGCCGCGCCCGGGATCGTCGCGCTCGCAGTAGGCATTCTCGTTCCGATCATGCTGTTCTTTGCGTTCGCCATCATGATGGCGCGAGCCCAGGACCTGCGCAATGCCGCCCGCTCCATGGCAGAGGTGGCGCTGCGCCTGTCGGAACCGGAGACCATAGCGTCCGAACGAATCATGAGCGTAGGTCAGGCGGTGCGCCGCGAGGTCTCCGCCATGAACGAAGGCATCGAGCGCACGATTGCCCGCGCTGCGGAGCTCGAAACCATCGTACACTCCGAAGTCAGTGCGCTGGAGCGCAGCTTCACCGACAATGAACTGCGGGTTCGCGGTCTCGTTCACGAGCTCGGGGCGGAACGTGACGCCATCGTCAACCATGCAGAGCGCATCCGCTCCTCCATCGCGGGCGCACACGACCAGATCAAGGAAGAACTGTCGCTCGCGACGGAGGAAATCTCGATCCGCCTTGCGACCTCTGGCGAAGCCTTCGCCTCGATGATCGATACGCGCGCCGCATCGCTGATGGAAAAGTCCGACGCGGCCGGCGAGGCGCTCGGCTCGCTCCTGACGACCAAGGCCGAAAACCTCCTCCAGACGCTGAACGCCTCCGGTTTCGCCCTCGCCCAGGAATTCGACGAGCGGATGGAGCAGATCACCTCCGTGCTGTCCAAGCGCGGGCAGGCACTGATTACCGAATTCGAGACCCGTGCCTCCTCTCTCGACGCCAATACGGAAAAGCTGAATGCCGCTCTTGCGGATCGTACCCGCCAGCTGAATGAGACGCTGCTTGCCCGCACGCGCGAGATTACCGAAGGGCTGACGAGCAGCGAGCGGACCCTCACTGGATCGCTCGACACCATTCTCGGCGCGTTGAACGACTCTCTCGATGAACGGAGTTCCTCCTTCCGCCAGAGCCTCCAGAGCACGGTGGACGACGTGGTCATGGACCTCGACATGCGGTCCGGCTTCTTCGAGGAACGCCTACAGGCAACCGTGGGCCAACTGAGCACCACCTTCGACGAGAGCATCTCTCAGTTCACCTCCGCCTTCGATCAGCGCGCAGGCACGCTCGACAGCAAGCTGATGGACAGTCTCGCGCGCATCAACGAGACGGTTTCCAGCGGCACGGAATCGATCGAGAACATCCTGGGTTCGAGCGTCGAGCGCATCAGTTCTTCCCTGACTGACCAAACGCTTGCGCTGGCGACGACACTCGGCACCGGACAGGAGGTGCTGGATTCGGTGCTGGAAAGCCGTTCGCGGGAGCTGTCGGATGCATTCAGTGCCCGCAGCACGGAGATCCAGGATGTACTCGCCGTCAGGACGGCAGAGGTTCAGAACGTGCTCGCCTCGCGTAGCGCCGAGCTTCATGAAACGCTCTCCAATGCTCACCAGACGATCGATGGTGTGCTGGCAGCCCGCTCAGGCGAAATCCAGGGCGTGCTCGGCGCAGCAGTAGGAGAACTGCAGGAAGGCCTGTCCAGCGCTCACGAGAAAATCTCCAGCACCTTGACGGAGCGCAGCAGCAGCCTGCTCGGCACCCTGTCGGAAAATCAGGCCAGGTTCGAGCAGGGGCTGGCAGTTCGATCGGGCGCAATCGTAGCAGCCCTTTCCGGAAGCCACGATCACCTGACCGAAGTGCTGACACAGAAGACGGCTGCCATCGACACCCTGATGTCGAGCGCGCCGGAGCGTCTCGCAGGCATGTTCGACGAGAAATCCGAACACATAGCTCGCACCCTGTCGGAGAGCGAGCAGCGGCTCAGCAGCGATCTCGAACGTCGCGCGACGGAGATGCAGTCTGCGCTGGACCTTAACCGCGAGCGCATTTCAGAGATCCTCGACGACAAGTCGATCGAGATCGCCACCTCCTTCGCGCTGGGCGAGGACCGGCTTGCCGGCATGCTTGATGACAAGTCTGCTTCACTCACCCGCGCCCTTGCCGACACCGAAGAGAGGATCAGCGGCGATCTTGGACGTCGGACCTCCGAGATACAAGAAGCGCTCAGCACGAACAGGGACAGGTTGGCCGAGATCCTCGACGACAAGTCGATGGAGATTGCCACTTCCTTCGCGCTGGGCGAAGATCGACTTTCCAGCATGCTCGACGAACGGGCCGCCGCGCTGACCACCGCGCTGGCCGACGCCGACAGCCGTATCGGGCAGTCGTTCGCGGAACGGGCTGAAGCAATTCGCGAAGCATATGCGGACAACCAGCTCAATCTCGATCTTTCGCTCGCAAATAATACCGCCGAACTCTCGCGTGTCCTGGAGGCCGGAGGTGACCGGATCGGCCAGGCCGTCGGAGGTGCGACCGAGCGAATCGAAACGGCGCTGAGCAGCGGCGCCCAGCGGTTCGAAACCGGACTGGTTGACGGAATGGAGCGGATCGAGACCGTTCTCGGGTCGACGCAGGACCGTATCGCGGCCACCATCGGGCTTGGCCATCAGCAGATGGAAAGCACCCTCAGCGCAGGTCACGAACAGTTGCGGGAGACGCTCGAGGAGCGCACCAGCAGGCTGGCCTCCGCCCTCGGTGAGGCGCAGCATCAAATCGGCGACTTGCTGAACGACCAGGTCACCTCGCTCAGCACCTCCGTGGCGGCGAGTGCCGGCATGCTGGAGATGTCGCTCGAGAGCCACCAGAACGCCCTGAAGGATGCCATCGACAACGCGGGCATGTCGCTGGAAGACCGCCTGCGGGAAAATGTCGGCACCCTCGCCACCCGCCTTTCCGATGCCGCGGGAGAGATCGGCCGCTCGGCCGACGCCTTCTCGAACCGCATCCGGGAGACAGTTGGCGGGGTGCAGGGTGCCCTGGAAGAAACGGGCACCCGTATCGAATCCACGTTCGGCGGACTCGAGGGACGGATTCGCGAGGAGATCCTCGGCGCTGCCGACTTGGTCAATGATGCGGGTGCGAACCTCTCCGAGGCACTCGGCAACCGCACGTCCGAGCTGGAACGCGTCGCCAACGAGGCGACCGACCGCATAGCCGAGACCATGGATACCCGAACGGCCAGAATAGAGGAGCGCCTCGGCACTATCGACAAGGCTCTCACCTTCGGGCTCGACAATGTGACGAAGACGATCGAAGGCAAGGCGGTTGGTCTTGCCTCGACGCTGCGCGAAGCTGTCAGCGAGGCTGCCCGCAGCATGGACAGCGAAGCCAGCCGGTCAGCCGAAGTCCTTGCCCGCGCCGGCGCCGAGTTCACAGAAGAACTGAACAACCGCAACGACGAGTTTACCAGGGCGATCGAGGAACGGTCGATCCAGATCGTCGGCCGGATTTCCGAAACTCAGAGCCGACTCGCCGGCCAGGCGGCCACCGTCGCACACGCGTTCTCCGAAGCCGGCAACGCGATCGTCAACAAGGTCGCGGAAGCAGACAATCTGGTGAAACGCCAGGTCGCGGCGATCTCGGAAGCACTCGATGACGCTCAGAAGGCGCTCGGCGCTCGCGGTGACGACATCCGCGGGACTTTGACCGAAACGGCCAGCCAGCTCGACAGCGCCATGGATGTGGTCGATCGGGCGCTGGCCGCCCGCGGCGAGGCGATCCGGACGGCACTCGATACGCGGACCCGCGATCTCAACTCCATGCTTGCCGGTCGCGCAGCAGAGTTGTCGCGGCTCCTGGACGAAAAAGCTCGTCCGGTCGTCGAGGAATATGCCCAGACCGGCCGCGCTGCCGTGGAGCAGATCACGGCCGCAGCTCAACAGGGTGCGGAACGGCTGTCTACGACGGCCGAAGAGACCACTGCGCGTATCCGTAACGAGAACTCGGCGTTGATCGACGCGATCGCAGCCCGAACCAATGATACACTGAACGCGATCAGCCAGCGGACCGAAAACGCGGCTGGAACCATGCGCTACGTGGAGCAAGGCCTGTCGGTGGCGGTCAACAACCTGATTGACAAGCTCGCAGAGTGCAACTCCGGCATCAGTTCGCTGGTTCAGCACGCAACGCAGGAAATTGCCAGCACGGCGGACGCGGCGGTGGAGCAGCTTTCGAACGCGGATCGCCGGCTTGGTTCTACGGCGGAGCGCTTCGCCCAATCGGCAAACGATGCCTCCGACATCGTCTCGGGCTCGACCCGGATGCTCGAAAACAACATCGAGCGCATGTCGGAAGTCTTCGGCCAGACGCTCGATCAGGTTGGTGGCATTGTCGGTCGTTTCGACGAACATGCTCGGGTGCTGTCGGAGGCCTCCGATCTGCTCGGTGCGGCACAGTCCAATCTCGTGACCACGCTCGACGAGCGCCAGGATGCTCTGCAGGCACTTGCAGGAGGACTGGTCCAGCGCTCGGAGGAAATCGAGACGACGATGCACAGCCTGACGGCTCTGGTGGACAGCGCATTCGGCAAGGCGGAGGAACGTTCCATGCAGGTCGGCTCGCGCCTTCGCGAGAGCCTGCATGCCTCCTTCGCCGACATAGGCCGGACACTCGGCGAGACCCAGCATCGCGCCGAAGTCACCGCAGACGCGATGCGCGAAGCCCTGGTCAGTGCCAGCGGCGACGCGACACGAGCAATCGAGTCGACCCTGTCGGAGGCTGAGAAGCGTACCCGCGACCTTTCCGACCGGATGAGGGGCAGCCTGTCGCATTCGCTCGGCGAGATCGAGAAGCTGCTGTCGGAGGCTACCAGCCGCTCCGGCACGGCCGCCGAGCAGTTGCGGGAAACGCTGCGCGAGTCGGTTGAAGAGGCGATCAATCGCTTCTCCGGTGCGACGGATGAAATTCGCCGGTCCGCGGTGGACATCCGGCGCGAGCTCGACGCGACCCGTTCGGAACTGAAGCGTGGGGCGTTCGATCTTCCCGAAGAGGCGAAGGAGAGTGCCGCAGCAATGCGCCGGGCCGTGGGAGAGCAGATCAGGGCCCTCCAGGACATCTCGGCGCTTGTTGGTCGTTCGACGCAGAACCTCGAAATTTCCGAGCCAGGCGGCGGTCGCAATACGGCCACGCCGCAGGCCGCTCCCGTGCGCCAACAGCCCACGGCCCCCTCACCGGCAATGCCACAGGCAAGCCCTACGCTCCTGCGCGGAAGCCTTCCGATTGACAGGCCGGCCGCTGCACCGGCACCGCGTTCTTCGGAGCGTCCGGCAAGCAGCAGCAACGCCAGCGACGACGGCTGGATCAGCAATCTGCTGCGGGGCGCATCTCGCGACGAGGAAATGACGAGCCCACCGGCAGCACGTCAGCCACAGAGCCCTGCTCGCCCAGTCGAGCCGGCCCCGGCCCCTGCGCCTCGCAACAACGGCGACAACCGTAATCCGCGCCACATGGTGGAATCGCTGAACTCGCTGTCGGTGGACATCGCCCGCGCCATCGATCACGACGCGTCGGTGGACCTGTGGCGACGTTATCAGCGCGGCGAGCGCGACGTCTTCACTCGCCGTCTCTACACGCTGAAAGGCCAGCAGACTTTCGACGAAATCCAGCGCAAGTACCAGCGTGAACCGGAATTCCGCACGGCGGTTGACCGTTACATTGCCGACTTCGAGAAGCTGCTCGCAGACGTTGCCCGCACCGATCGCGACAAGACCGTCACGCAGAGTTATCTGACCTCCGACACCGGCAAGGTCTATACGATGCTCGCGCATGCCGCCGGTCGGTTCAGCTAGCCGGCAAGCACGAACAACGACACGAAGGCCGCCTCTCATGGCGGCCTTCTTGCTTTTGGTGCCGACGCACCGGCAAACGCTACGCGTCTACCGGGACGGCTTCTGGGCCTTGCATAAACATCTGGACAACCTCACGCGGATGGCATCGAGGACCTCCGGCCATTCAAGCGGGCATAGTGCCCTCATACGGGTAACCGTAGATCCGTCCGCGCTGGACGAGCTTCGCCTGGGCCTTCAGAAACGGCCGCGCGCGACTTGCTGATCGATTCCGACAGCAGAGCCACGGCGAATACCGTGCCGTGGGGCGGATCGGCCATTGCGCGGCCCTCGTGGAACCATTCACGGCAAGCGGGAGATCCAACGGACTGTCGGCCAAAGATCGTGCGCGCCTGGCAACCAGATCCCGGCATAGCCTCTCTTCGCCGGTCAGCGGACGGCGACGACACGCAGCACCCTAGACCGCCATGTCGCAAGACCGCGCGGTCGCTCAGGGCGGACTTGCCTGATCGATTACGTGGATTTCAGGGCCCATTCGACGATCTCCGCTCCAACCTTTGCAAACGCCCTGTCCAGAGCCTGGATGTAGGCTCGGTTGTCCGCACCCGAAACCGGCACCGTCGCATTGAAGAGGCTCTTTGCCCTGACGATGCCATTTCGATCGTTCAACATCTTTGCATAGATCTCCACGGTGGCGACACCCGGCGTGCCCGCCGTGACCTCAAAGGCGCGAATGTCCGTGACGATCTGGTAGTCGATCGCAAGGCCCTGCCCCGGCGTTCCGACGCCGCCGAGGCGTCCGGTATTCTCGAAGGCTTCCACCAGCTTCGACTGCACCAGAACCGGAAGACGATCACCCCATCGAGACTTGGCAAGGTACTGGATTTCCGACTGCGATACGCGAACGACGACCTGCTCGCTGTTCAGCAGCTTAACGGCCGTTGGTTCGGGGACCAGGATCTGCCGGCTGCGAGCTGAGGGGCCCTCCGCCGCGGGCGTGATGGAAAGGTCGAAGGTGTCGTTGTTTGCCTTGGTGCCGCATCCGGTCACAAGGGCAGCGACAACAGGCAGGGCGACAAGAAACGAACGACGAGCCGCCACGTTCATCGGGAACTCAGAACTGCTCATGGAAACCGTCTTCCCCAATATCTTGTCACCTATCGCCTCGTCCGGCCGTCGTACTCCTTGACGGTCTCTCCGCCGAAGATCAGCCGCCGCGGGTTCTCATCGAAATTGTTGATGGTCTGGTCGAGCGACTGCACCGTGCGACGAGCATCGTTGACCAGCGTCTGGATGTCCCGCAGGCCGGTTGCCGAGAAGCGGGTGAGGTTGTCGGCGATCGGGCCCACGCGGGCATTGATGTTGTCCGCAACGGTTCGGAAGGATTCGAGCGTCCTGCGTGCCTCGGCAAACAATCCCGTCGACTCGTCGCTCGATACAAGACCGTCCACCTTCGCAAGGATGGTATCGACGCGGTTCGATGCCTCGTTCAACTTTCTCGCGAGGTCGGTGAAATCTCCGATGGCCTTGTCGATGTCATCCCGCCGATCGGCGAAATTGTCCACGACGCTCCGCGCAGAACTGACGGTCTGCCGCGCATCTTCCGAGGCCGCAGTGATGTTGCTTATCGTTGTCCTCACCTGATCCGCGTTCACCGAGCTCATCACCGTGTCGACGCGGCGCAGAACGTTCTGTGCCTCGGCGCCGGCACGCTCGAAGTTGGCGGCAGCATTCCTGACATTGACCACCAGGTCACCGATATTGTCCGAGGCATTCGCTATGTTGCGCGTCGCACGTTCCGTGTTGGAGACAACGGCGTTGATCTTGTCGGCGTCGATGGCGCTAACCAGCCGCTCGGCGGCTGCGAGCGTCGAATTCAGTGTATCCGAAACCCGATCGATGGTTCCGGAAAGCGTCGACAGACTGTTGAGGAACCTGTCTATGCTGTCGGAGTTCTGGGCAAGCGCCGAGGTGAAAGTCTCCACGTTTCGAATGGTTTGCGTCAGAGGCCCGCGGGCATCAGCCGCGAAACCCTGGACATCGCCGATTGCCTGCTCTGCACGCTTGAGGATCTTGTCTGCCGTGGCGAGCAGGTTGGTGACGCTTGACTGCTCCGCGATCAATACGGCCGGCCGCCCCGTTTCCAGCGCTCTCTGCAGGATGTTCTCCTCGCCCTTGGCGCCGCCCGACAGCTCGATATACGCCGCACCCGTCAAACCCTGAACCTCGAGCCTTGCCTGGGTGGACGCATAAACGGGCGCATCAGCCCGCACCTCGGTAAAGGCGATGGAGTAACGTGGATCATCCGGATCGATCGTCAGGTTGCGGACGGAGCCGACCGGGATGCCGTTGAAGCGTACGGGAGATCCCACGGACAGACCGTTGGCGGAGCCCGGGATGCGGATGGCCAGTTCTGCGGTGGGACCGCCGCGACCAGACTGCGCCATCCAGTAGACAAAGCCGAAGGCGGCCGCGATCACCAGCAGCGTGAAGAAACCGACAAGGGCGTAATTGGCTCGGGTTTCCATGGACTATCTTACTTCTCTACTTCTGCAGCCGGCTGCTCGTCGTGGATCACAACCGACCGCGCCCGTTTGCCGCGGAAATAGGACTGCACCCATGGATCGTCGTTTGCGAACATATCCTCAAGCGTCCCTTCCACCAATACTTGTTTGTTGCCAAGCACTGCAATACGGTCGCAGACCGAAAAAAGACTGTCGAGATCGTGCGTTACCATGTAGACGGTCAGCCCCAGCGTATCCCGGAGCTTGGCGATCAGGGCATCGAAATCCGCCGCCCCGATCGGGTCCAGGCCGGAGGTCGGCTCATCCAGAAACACGAGAGCCGGGTCAAGTGCGAGCGCCCGTGCCAGGGCCGCGCGCTTGATCATGCCCCCCGACAACTCCGACGGGTATTTGTCAGCAGCGTCGGGTGGCAGACCGACCATCTCCAGTTTGAGATAGGCAAGCTCATCCATCAGTGACTGCGGCAGATCCAGGTATTCCCGCATGGGAAGCTGGATGTTTTCCTTGACTGTCAATGCGGAGAACAGAGCGCCATGCTGGAAGAGCACCCCCAACTGCATGTCCACCCGCACGCGGTCCTCGTCAGGTGCGTTGTCGTAGTCGGTCCCTAGGATCTCGATGGTTCCCGAGCGATGCGGCAACAGGCCGAGAACTGTCCGCATCAGCACGGACTTGCCGGTGCCGGATGCGCCCACGAAACCCAGAATCTCGCCTCGATAGATGTCGAGATTGAGGTGATCCAGAACAAGTTTCTCGCCGAAACCGACGGTGATGTCGCGCACCGACAGGATCACCTCGCGTCCCTTGCCCCGTGTGTCCGCGCCAGTGCCTGCCTGGTCCACCTCGCGCTCCATCAGAAATCGATCGCGGAATAGAAGATGGCGAACATCGAGTCCAAGAGGATCACCACGAAGATCGCCTTGACCACCGACGTCGTGACATGTTGGCCAAGCGATTCTGCACTGCCTCCAACCTTCATGCCTTCCACGGCAGCCACGATCCCGATCGCCAGCGCCATGAAGGGTGCCTTGATCATACCCGATGCGATCGACGTATGGTCCACCGCCTCGTGCAGCCTTGAAAGATAGGTGTCAAAGGTGATGCCGGAATAACCCCAGGCGACAATCGCCGCGCCTGTCAGCGCCGCGAAGTTTGCAATGATCGTCAGAAGCGGCAATGCGACGGTCAGTGCGACAAGTCGCGGGAAGATCAGGACGCCGATCGGATTGAGCCCGATGACTGTCAGGGCATCGATCTCCTCGCGCATCTTCATCGAGCCTATCTCGGCCGTGATGGCGCTGCCGGAACGGCCGGCGATCATGATCGCCGTCAGCAGCACGCCGATCTCGCGCAGCTGCAGGATACCGACGAGGTCGACCACGAAGATCTCCGCTCCGAAGTAGCGGAGCTGAAAGGCTCCCTGCTGAGCGATGATGGCGCCAATCAGGAAGGACATCAGGACGATGATCGGCACAGCTCGCACGCCCATCTTGTCGATGTGCGTGACCACCGAAGCGGGCGACACCCCGGCCCCACGTCCGTGCTTCATCTGGGCGCCGCGAACCGCGGACCCCAGGATATTCATGGCCGCCAGAAAATCACCACCGAGACTGACCATGACCTCGCCGACCGGCGAGAACGTCCGTTGGAAAAGCGTCCCCTCATGCCCCTGGTTTTCCGGGGGTGCCGGCGTGCGCTCCGGCATGACGTTCACAAGTTCGCGGATCGCGCCGTCGTCGCCGACCAGCTCCGCTTGGCTTCCCTGGTCGCGCTTGGCCGTTATCAGTTTGCGGATCAGCCACGCGCCTGCCGTGTCGATGCCTGCCACACCGGAAAGGTCGATTTCCACCCTGCCATGCGACGGCGCCTGTTCCAGCCGCTGGTAGTCGTTCAACATGTTCGAGATCGTCGGGCCGCGCCAATCGCCCGACAATACGTAACGTTCGCCATCTCCGCCTGGCAAATCTTCGGATTTGATTTCCGCAGACTTCAACGTCACAGGTTTTCTTTCACGCGAGTGATAAAGCTTGATTCGCTGCGACTGGTCGCAGTTTTGAGGCGCAATATAGCTACCTCGCCTAGTTTTGCCACAACGGGATACGTAAAACCATGAGCCGTCACCTCGAAGCAACAATCGAGACTTTCCCGATCGCCGGCAAATTCACGATCTCGCGCGGCACCAAGACGCAGGCCGAGGTCATTACCTGCAGCATCAGCGAAGATGGCGTATTCGGCCGGGGCGAATGTGTGCCATACCGTCGTTACGGAGAAACGCTCGAGGGCGTCCTTGCCTCCATCCATTCGGCGGCAGACGCCATCAGCAGCGGGATGACCCGAGTTGACCTGCAGAAGCACATGCCCCCTGGTGCCGCCCGCAATGCCGTGGACTGCGCGCTGTGGGATCTCGAAGCCAAGCAGAACGGCCGTCGTGTCGCCGACATTCTCGGTGCATCGCGGTCGAAACCCTTCGTGACGGCCTTCACCCTCTCTCTGGATACTCCCGATTCGATGGCCGCGGAGGCAAGGAAAAATGCCCACCGGCCGCTTCTGAAAATCAAGCTCGGCACCGAGGACGACGAAGCGCGTCTTCGGGCCGTGCGGGCGGCTGCACCGGATTGCCGCCTTATCGTTGATGCCAACGAAGGATGGACCGAGGACAATCTCGCCCGCCACATGGCGGTGGCTGCAGAAACCAGGGTCGATCTGATCGAGCAACCGCTGCCTGCAGGTCAGGACGCAGCCCTTTCAGCGACCTGCCGGCCGGTCTCCGTCTGCGCCGACGAGAGCGTGCATGCGACAGGCGACCTTCCCAGCCTCCGCGACCGTTATGACGCGGTCAATATCAAGCTGGACAAGACGGGCGGGCTTACCGAGGCGCTTGTCATGAAGGCGGAAGCGCAGCGCCTCGGTTTCGCGGTCATGATCGGCTGCATGGTGGGCTCGTCTCTTGCCATGGCGCCCGCTGTCCTGCTGGCGCAGGACGCCGAATACGCCGATCTCGACGGACCGCTGCTGCTTGCCCGCGACCGTCCCCACGGCCTGCGTTACGAGGGTTCTCTCGTCTATCCGCCCGACGAGAGTCTTTGGGGCTGAAGCCGCGAGGCAAAACCGATCGTGGCAAGTCCCAGCAGAGCCAGCACCGACATCGCGATGTAGCTCGAAGCGCCGAACTGACGATAGAGGTAGCCCGACAACAAGGTCGAGAGCGCCAGGAACACGCCGTTGTAAAACACGTATGCTCCCTGGACCGACGATTCCTGCTCCTCGCTAACGCATTCGACGAACCTGTGCTGCAGTCCGAGGTGGACAAAGGCGAAGGTGAAGGCATGCATCGCCTGCAGCACCATATAACCCCAGAAGTTGAGCGGCATCGGAAACAGCGTCCAGCGCAACACTGCGAAGGCGCAGCCGATCCGAAGCAATGTCCAGGGGGACATCCGCTTGGCTATCCACCCTGCGCCGAAGAACACGCCGATCTCGAACACGACCGAGGAACTCCACAAGATCCCTATCGCACCGCTTGAGAAGCCGCTCTCCTGCCAATGGATCGTACCGAAGGTGTAGAACATTCCGTGGCTCGCCTGCGCCAATGACGCGCCGATCATCAGAACGTGCAAGTCGAAGCGGCGCAACGAGCCACGGTGGAGTCCCGCCCCCGAGGTCGGCATGACGGAGCGGCCCAGCCGCGGCGTCAGGAACGCGGCGACGATCGTCAGCAGGAATCCGAATGCGATGGCAGGCGGAATCACCTGCGGACCCCAGTGGCCTCTCATTTCGCCGACCGCGAAAGCGGCTGCCATGAAGCCGATCGAGCCCCAAACCCGCATAGAGCCGTAGGGGAAACCCCAGCGCCGGACACCTGTAACAGCAATCGACTCCACGATGGCGCCGAAGGGCGCGAACACGGCCGCCTGTATGCCGATGACGAGAAGAACCGGCCAGAAGTCATCCACGAACAACATCGCCCCGGCTGTCAGGAACGACAACGCTCCCGACCATGCCAGGACCAGGCTCCGCTCGCTCAACCGGTCGGCGATGAGGGACGCCACAGGTGCGGCAAGCAGGCGCAGCAGGAGCTGCAACGAGAGGACTGCCCCGATCTCGAATTCGGTGAAAGCGAGCCCCGCCAGCCAGATTGGCAGATAAGGCAGGATCACACCGTTGACCCCAAGCGGCGCCCCGTAGGCGAGCGCACAGCGCAGCTGAAAAAACCGGGGCGCGGATGGCGCCTTATGGGGAGGGATCACGATTTCACGGGCAGGTTGCTAAGACTTGCAACCTCACTAACATGGGTACTCGATCCTGCCTATGGCAAGAAATCGCATTTCGGTGCGCCTTCGACGCCCGCGCGATCATGCCGCCTGCATGTCCTCGACGGGCTGCAACGGCGGGAGCGTCCTGATTTCGGCCCCTGTCGTGTTCGCGCGCCACGAGATCATCTCAAGCGTGCCGTCCTGATGTTCGGCTATCGCGGTGCAGCTTTCCACCCAATCGCCCGTATTGACGTAGTGAATGCCATCGATATCTTCCATCACCGCATGGTGGATGTGGCCACAGATTACCCCATCAACCTTGTTGCGCCGCGCCTCCTCTGCCACCACGCGCTGGAATTCGCCAATGAAGTTAACCGCGTGCTTCACCTGGAGCTTTGCCCAGGCCGAAAACGACCAGTAAGGCATGCCGAGACGGCGTCGGATGGCGGCGAGGCCCGCATTGACGACGATTGCCGCATCATAGGCCCAGTCGCCCAAATAGGCGAGAAGGCGGGCGTTCCGGACCACGACGTCGAACTCGTCCCCATGGAGGATCAGGTACTTCCTGCCGTCAGCCATCTCGTAGGTCGCTCGTTCGGCAACCTCGATCCCGCCAAAATGGGTACCCGGAAAAGAGCGCAGGAACTCGTCGTGGTTGCCGGGGATTTTGACGATCCTCGTGCCCTTGCGAGCCTTGCGCAGGAGCTTCTGGACCACGTCGTTGCAGCCCTGGGGCCAGTACCAGTTGCGCTTGAGGCGCCAGCCATCGACGATGTCACCCACCAGAAAGATCGTGTCGGCGTCGTGGCACCGCAGGAAGTCCAGCAGGAAGTCGGTTCGGGCGGCCTTAGAACCCAGATGCACGTCCGAGATGAAGAGGGTTCTGAAATGTCTTGGTTCCGCTTGACCGGTCACACAGTGATCCTTTCGTCTGCGCCTCTGTCGCCTCTCAAAACCAGACTCGTGTTTCAGCATGATGACGGCTCGGCCAGCCTGAAGCTCCGATGGCTTTTCGGGTCGGGATTTGTGATCCTGCCGGCAAAATAGCAGCTGTCCGGCCGGGACGATTACTGTAAGGAGAACCTTCCCATTTCGAGCAAGCCAAGACCGCACTGAACATGCAGGAGGAACCATGAACGCGCAGGACAAGCCGAAGTCATCCGCTTTGCCAACCAGCGGGGATCTCGATGAGCAGGCGCTGTTCTTCCACCGCTATCCACGACCGGGCAAGCTGGAGATCCAGGCCACGAAGCCGCTCGGTAACCAGCGCGACCTGGCCCTCGCCTATTCGCCGGGCGTTGCCGCGCCTTGTCTGGCAATCCGGGACAATCCAGACGCCGCCGCGGAGTTCACCGCCAGGGCCAATCTCGTCGCGGTGATATCGAACGGCACCGCCGTGCTCGGCCTCGGCAATATCGGACCTCTTGCATCCAAGCCAGTGATGGAGGGCAAGGCAGTCCTCTTCAAGAAATTTGCCGGCATCGACGTGTTCGACATCGAGATCGATGCCGCCAGCATTGACGCCATGGTGTCGACCATCTCGGCTCTCGAGCCGACCTTTGGTGGCATCAATCTTGAAGATATCAAATCGCCGGAATGTTTCGAAGTCGAGCGCCGTTTGCGCCAGAAGATGAACATTCCCGTTTTCCATGACGACCAACATGGAACGGCCATCATCGTGGCGGCCGCCATCCTCAACGGTCTGGAACTTGCCGGCAAGAATCTTGCGGATGTGAAAATCGTCACCTCGGGCGCGGGAGCTGCAGCCCTCGCCTGCCTGCATCTGCTCGTCTCGCTCGGCGCAAGGAAGGAGAACATCTGGGTCCACGATATCGAGGGCCTGGTCTACGACGGTCGTAACACGCTGATGGACGAGTGGAAGGAAGTCTATGCCCAGATATCGGACAAGCGGCTGCTTTCCGAGAGCATCGACAACGCCGACGTATTCCTCGGCCTTTCCGCCGCCGGCGTGCTGAAGCCGGAGCTTCTCGCCCGCATGGCGCCGAAACCGCTGATCATGGCGCTCGCCAATCCGACGCCCGAGATCATGCCCGAGCTTGCGCGCGCGGCACGGCCGGACGCGATGATCTGCACCGGCCGCTCCGACTTTCCGAACCAGGTCAACAACGTTCTCTGCTTCCCGTATATCTTCCGCGGCGCCCTCGATTGCGGCGCCCGGACGATCAACGAGGAGATGAAGATGGCGGCGGTAAAGGGGATTGCCGCCCTCGCCCGCGAAGAAGTCTCGGATGTCGCCGCCCGCGCCTATTCGGGGGAGACTCCGAGATTCGGGCCGGACTACCTCATCCCCTCGCCGTTCGACCCGCGCCTGATCCTGCGCATCGCCCCCGCCGTGGCCAGAGCGGCCGCGGAGACCGGGGTTGCTTCCAGGCCCATCGAGGACTTCGATGCCTATCTCGACCAGTTGAACCGGTTCGTGTGGCGCTCCGGGTTCGTGATGAAGCCCGTCTTCGCGGCGGCCAAGACGGCGGAGAAAAAGCGCGTGATCTTTGCCGAAGGCGAGGATGAACGGGTCCTGCGCGCCGCGCAGGTGCTGCTCGAAGAAGAGATTGCTCACCCGATCCTCATCGGCCGCCCCACCGTAATCGAAGCGCGGCTCGAGCGTTTCGGCATCCGCATCCGGCCAAATGTCGATTTTGCGGTGGTCAATCCGGAAGACGATCCGCGTTATCGCGACTATGTCGACGACTATTTCGCACTGGTGGGCCGCAGGGGAATCAATCCGGAGACCGCCCGCACGATCGTCAGAACCAACAACACGGTCATCGGTGCGCTGTCCGTCAAGCGAGGTGAGGCGGACGCCTTGATATGCGGCGTCCAGGGCGGATATGACCGGCATTTGCGCGACGTGGACCAGATCATTGGCAAGCAGGAGGG
>JAEYTV010000065.1 GCA_023433855.1 Pseudomonadota bacterium
AGGTCCACTCACGTGCGGGCTTTCCGCCGTCGAAGCGTCCTTGGTCGAACTGCGACTCGGGGGGCTGTTCCAGTGAACCTGCGTCGGCCGCAAGCGCAACCGAACCTGGGCCGATGAGTACGACAGCAAGGCAGAGGGCACTCGACGATAGACGCTGGCCAATCTGTTTGATCAAAGACATGGATGCTCCAACGATTAGACACGAAACATCGGTCAGTCCGAGGCCGTGTGTGCAACACCGCACTCGTCTCACGAACGGCCCTGTCGCGGCATGTTCTTGTGTTAAGCTTTGTTGCAGATCCTTGGCTGGGCGGGGAAACTGCGCCGCCTCCTTTCGAACCCGAAACACAACTTGATGCGGAACTTGCCGAAAAGGCCTATGTTTCCCGCTTCGGCCGCTTCGAAGAGATGGGCACCTGTCGGCCTATGTCGGCGGCCACACCCGAGGAGGTTCCTTGCGATTTCGCCTGCCATTGCTGACAGCGACCATTCACGGCCAGATTGCCGTTGTTACCTTCATCTGCCTCCTCATCGTGATCGTCGCAGGTGCCCGGTTCGAGAACTGGTTCCGGACCGAATTCAACATCATCGATGTCGAGGGTTATTCCGATCGGGTTTCGGCCATCGCTGCCATTCTGAAGGCTGCGACGCCATCTGAACGTTTGAGAATCGTGGATGTAGCCAATCGCACCGATATGCGGTTTTCATTACTGCCCATGTCCGCGCTGGAGCGTTTCACCATGTCCTCTGTCGAGGAGCCTTTCGCAGATGCGGCGGCCGATTGGCTGTTTCCCCCCGACGGCAGCACTGTGCCGCTTGGTGGCTGGAGAACCTTCCTAGATGGCAGACGGGTTATCGCCGCAAAGGTCGATGACTCCAGCATCCTCGTCCTACACTTCCCGCGAGATGTTTTCATGCGGGGTGAGGCGTTGACGCTGAGCGCTTATTACCTTCTCGCTCTGGTGACCCTGATCGTGCTGTTTTCGATCTTTGCTGCCTGGGCGATTACCCGGCCGCTGCGCAGGATCGCGTCGGCGGCGATGAAGGCGGACATCTCGTTCGGGCCGGCCGTGTTCGAGGAACGCGGGAGCGCAGAAATCGTCACCTTGGCCCGGGCGTTGAACGGCATGCAGAAACGGATCTCCATGCTCGTGGACGCCCGCACACGGATGCTCCGGGGCATCAGCCACGACTTGCGGACACCGTTGACGCGTCTGCGACTTCGCGTCGAGCGGTTGGTTGCCGCCAATGTTCGTGAGGGCCTGCTCGCCGACATTGACCGCGTCGACCGGCTTTTGAAGGAGAGCCTCAGCTATCTCCGCGACAATTATCGCAGCGAAACGTTCGAACGAGCAGATCTCGCATCGGTCCTTCAGACTGTCTGTAGCGAATTTGCGGACGTGGGCCACGATGTCAGCTACAAGGGCCCGGCGCGTTTGATTGCTACCTTCAAGCCGCTCGCAATGACACGGGCGGTGACGAACCTGTGCGACAACGCCACGAAGTTTGGAAAAAGCGTTCAGGTCGAGCTTAGTGCTGCCTCGGACATCGGGACGATCACGGTCGCTGATGACGGTCCAGGCATTGCCATGGAGCATCGTGGCCGCGTTCTGGAGCCCTTCTACAAGGGCGATACCGCACGCGCAGAGAAGGATACGGGCTTTGGGCTCGGATTGTCGATTGTGGCCGAGATCGTCGAGGCGCACCACGGCAGGATCGAACTCCTCAGCCCTCCGTCGGGAGGGCTGACAGTCAGGCTGACCATTCCGCTGACCGAGGCGGTGACAACACTCCCGGGTGGAGCCATCAGAGGGATGGTGACCTCTCTTTGATGCGCCTATCCGGCGCCATGAAGACAATCGAGCCGACCATGAGACCCGATTGCGTGTTTCGCGAACAGCGATCAGGTCGATGAAAGCGGGGTTCCTCCGTGCCCTGGGCTTTGGAACGTCCGCATTCCCGGATGTCGTGGTCGTGAGCGGCGAATTACTGACACATGGCGGGCGCCGCGATCCTACCTGGCTAGGCGGAAGGCCGCTCTCCTGAGACGCCACCTTTCCGGATAGAGCCGCACCAGAACATGCGATAAGTCTAAAATAATCGTTGCAGAAACATTGAACGCAAGGCCATGCTCCCCCATATGCGGGCCCAAGCAAAATATTTCAACGATCTCCATCTACCGAGAACAAAATGTTTGAACCGAAGACTATCGGTGAGATGTCGGTGCGCGAGCGGAAGGAACTCCTTGCGGCGGTGGCCGATACTCTCGACCAGAGTGCGGAAGAAGCGCTAGACCGTGGCGATGAACTGTTCGCGTTGAACTCTCGTAACCTTGCCCTCGCCATAAGGGGGAGTTCTGCCTATCTGTCTGAGAAGAAACTGCTTGCGGCAGAACTCCTGCTGCGTCAGGGTATTATGATGATAGAGCAGTTCCGGAGCAGGAGTATCCGGCCGCCAGGCGTTACGTTGCACTGATCGTGGACGTCTGCCCGCATCCCGCGCGGGCTCAAACTAAGCATGGATGTCTCAGACAAGTGCCACAGGCTCGTATTAGAGTAGAACCGCCCTCAATTCGAGGGGCAGGAGGCGCTCAATCAGGCGCGACCCGAAATCGCGACCGGGCGGACGGACGACCGTTGGACCGCCGACCTCCCGCCATGACAACTTCAGGCGCGTTCCGTCCTCCATCGACCGCCCCGTTGATGAGGACATACGGAACCCGGTGCGCCCTCTAAAGTGATTCGTTATCGACCACTTCCGGTCGTACGGCGTCTATAATCCTTGAAGCCTGTCTTCGTTGCAGCCTGTCACTTCCGGGTTCGTGTTGCGCAGGAGCGACTGCATTTCTGTCTGGCAAGGAGGACGATCTGCACCAAACGAGTGTGTTCATTCCAGGCAGGGGAGGTGAAGGTTCAGATATTGCCTTCAATAAAACAAATGGTGGAAGCACATTTTTTTGCATTGCCATAGGGAACCTACGGGTGTCCTATGAAGTCTGGAAGCATATAGATTCAAAATGAGTTGTCGCATCGCGTGACACCTTGCGACGACTGAGCTGTGGCAAACCTTAATGGGAAGGGCCCATGCTGAGTGAATCCTTGTTCGATGCCTTCACACGCAACTATGATGCGCGGCGAGAGACCGACATGTCGGTCTCTGACTACCTAGCACTCTGCAAAGAAGACCCGATGGCTTATGCCAATGCAGCCGAACGCATGTTGGCGGCGATCGGGGAACCCGAGATGGTCGACACGTCAAAAGATGGGCGGCTCGGGCGCATCTTCATGAACCGAACGATCCGGGTCTATCCGGCTTTTCAAGGCTTCTACGGGATGGAGGAAACGATCGAGCGGATCGTGTCCTTCTTCCGGCATGCTGCCCAGGGCCTCGAGGAACGAAAGCAGATCCTTTACCTGCTCGGTCCGGTCGGAGGGGGTAAGTCGTCGCTTGCCGAGCGGCTGAAGCAGCTGATGGAAGATAAACCCATCTACGTTCTGAAGGCCGGCAGCGAGACCAGCCCGGTTTTCGAAAGCCCGCTAAACCTTTTCGAGCCGAACACG
Organism: Pseudomonadota bacterium; assembly: GCA_023433855.1. Classification (GTDB taxonomy): domain Bacteria; phylum Pseudomonadota; class Alphaproteobacteria; order Rhizobiales; family Rhizobiaceae; genus Neorhizobium. The sequence goes on from JAEYTV010000065.1 coordinate 3,561, forward strand.
ATGGGGCCACTGCTCCTGGAGCAATACGGGATACCGACGCGCCGGCTGAGCGGCCTGATGAGCCCGTGGTGCCTGAAGCGTCTTGACGAATTCGGCGGCGACATCTCTCGCTTCCGGGTGGTGCGGCTGCAGCCCTCCCGATTGCGGCAGGTGGCCATTGCCAAGACCGAGCCGGGCGACGAAAACAACCAGGACGTCTCATCGCTGGTCGGCAAGGTGGATATCCGCAAGTTGGAGAACTTCTCCCAGAACGATCCGGATGCCTACAGCTATTCCGGCGGACTCAATCGCGCCAACCAAGGCGTGCTTGAATTCGTCGAGATGTTCAAGGCGCCTATCAAGATGCTGCACCCATTGCTGACCGCGACCCAGGAAGGGAACTACATGGGCACCGAGAACATCGGGGCCATCCCGTTCTCCGGCATCGTGCTTGCCCATTCGAACGAGGCGGAATGGCAGACGTTCAAGGCCAACAAAAACAACGAAGCTTTCATTGACCGTATCTGCGTGATCAAGGTGCCCTATTGCCTGAGGGCGGCCGAGGAGCAGAAGATCTACGAAAAGCTGATCGAAGGCTCGGAACTTGCCGATGCCGCCTGTGCGCCGGCCACACTGGAGATGCTGGCGCGTTTTTCCGTTCTGTCGCGTCTGCGTAAGCACGAGAACTCAACATACTTCTCAAAGATGCGCGCTTACGACGGGGAGAACCTCAAGGAGACCGACCCTCGTGCGAGAAGCGTCCAGGAATACCGGGATGCCGCGGGCGTCGACGAAGGAATGGACGGAATCTCGACACGTTTCGCGTTCAAGGTGCTGGCATCGACGTTCAACTACGATACGACCGACGTCGGCGCTGATCCGGTGCATCTCATGTATGTCCTCGAACAGGCGATCCGGCGCGAGCAGTTTCAAGACGAGACTGAGAAGCGGTATATCGAGTTCATAAAGGCCGAACTTGCCCCGCGCTACGCCGAATTCATCGGCAACGAGATCCAGAAGGCATATCTCGAATCCTATGCGGACTATGGCCAGAACCTGTTTGACCGTTACGTCGCCTATGCCGATGCCTGGATCGAGGACGTTGACTTCAAGGATCCCGACACGGGCCAACTTCTCGACCGGGATTTGCTCAACCAGGAGCTGACTAAAATAGAGAAGCCGGCTGGGATCGCAAATCCAAAGGACTTCCGTAACGAAATCGTCAAGTTTTGCCTTCGCTCCCGCGCAAACAACGGCGGTAAAAATCCGTCCTGGACGAGCTACGAGAAGATCAGGGAGGTCATCGAGAAAAGGATGTTCTCGCAGGTCGAGGACCTTCTCCCGGTAATTTCCTTCGGTTCCAAGAAAGACGGCGAATCCGAGAAGAAGCACAATGAGTTTGTCTCGCGGATGGCAGCACGTGGCTATACCGAGAGGCAGGTCCGCCGCCTCGTCGAATGGTACATGCGCGTGAAACAGGCAAGCTGAATGCTTACTTAGGAGCCGACATGCACATCATTGACCGGCGGCTTAACCCGCGCGGTAAAAGTCTTGAAAATCGGCAACGGTTCCTACGGCGGGCTAAAGATGCCGTGCAGCAGGCGGTTCGGCGATCCCTACAAAGCGGAAATATCCGGGATGTGCTCGACGGAGGCGAAGTCAGCATACCGATTGGAGGCGTTGCCGAACCTGGGTTCCGCAAAGGCGAAGGAGGGGTCCGCAACCGCGTGCTCCCCGGCAACAAGGACTTCGCCGAAGGTGACATTCTTCAGCGTCCCCCGCGGGCCGCAGGTGGCAGACCCAAGCAGGCCGGCGAAGGAGATGGAGAGGATGAATTTCGTTTCGTGCTCACGCGGGAAGAGTTTCTCGACCTCTTTCTCGATGATCTGGAACTGCCGGATCTGGCAAAACGACGTCTCTCCGAAACGGAGGATACAAGCCCAACGCGGGCCGGCTTCCGCGTTTCAGGCTCTCCGTCCAACATAGCAGTCGGCCGTACCACGCGGCTCGCAATGATGCGACGCATCGCGCTGCATCGACCCAAGAACGACGAAATAGAGGCGTTGCAGCGCGAGATCGACGAGTGCGACAGCGAAGATCGGCGGGAGGTACTGGAGGCAGAATTGCGGTCGTTGACCGAGAGGAGCCGACGCATCCCCTATATCGATCCGCTTGATGTACGCTATCGACGGTTCGAGAATACGCCGAGGCCGGTCGTCAAGGCTGTCATGTTCTGCCTGATGGATGTCTCCGGCTCCATGACGGAGCATATGAAAGATCTGGCGAAACGCTTCTACGTGCTGCTCTATCTGTTTCTGTCGCGACGATATGAGAAGGTGGAGATCGTCTTCATCCGTCACACGGATCGTGCCGAGGAGGTTGACGAAGATACGTTCTTCTATGGACCGGCCACGGGGGGCACCATGGTCTCTAGTGCGCTTGCCTGCATGCGCGCCATCATTTCGGATCGGTTCGATCCGGCCGCATGGAACATCTATGCGGCACAGGCATCGGATGGCGACAATTCCTATTCGGATGGAGAGGCCGTGGCGAAATTGATGGCGCAGGAGATTTTGCCGCTTTGCCAATATTTCGCATATATCGAGGTGGGCGATGAAGGAGAGGATTCGTCTCTCTCGAACTCACCGATCTGGGGGCTTTACGAGGGACTTCATTCCGAGGCCGTGCCGCTTGCCATGCGCAGGGTTTGCCGAAAGAACGAGATCTTCCCCGTCTTTCGCGATCTCTTCCAAAAGCAGCAGGCGGACGCAAGGGCGAGCCCATGAGCAAGGCGAGAAGGCGAGAGGATCTGCTTTTCGAAGGTGCGGATTGGAACTTCTCCGTCCTCCAGCGAATCCATGACGCCTGCGAGGACATCGCGCTCGGGGAACTGGGCCTTAACGTCTATCCCAACCAGATCGAAGTGATCACTTCGGAACAGATGCTGGACGCCTACTCCTCCATCGGCATGCCCCTGTTCTACCGCCACTGGTCGTTCGGAAAGCACTTCGCCCAACACGAGGCGCTTTATCGCCACGGAATGCGGGATCTGGCCTACGAGATCGTCATCAACAGTTCGCCATGCATCTCGTACCTCATGGAGGAAAATACCGCGACGATGCAGGCGTTGGTCATCGCCCATGCCGCATTCGGTCACAATCACTTCTTCAAGAACAACTATCTGTTCAAGCTGTGGACGGACGCGGAAGGCATCCTCGATTATCTGGAGTTTGCCAAGAGCTACATCGCACGATGTGAAGAACGTCATGGCGAGGCTGCGGTGGAGCGGACGCTCGATGCGGCTCATGCTCTCATGTCTCATGGCGTCCATCGTTACGCAGGCAAGACGAAGGTTGATCTGCGCCAGGAGGAAAAACGGCTGCAGGAACGCCGGCTTCATGAGGAACAGGTATTCAATGACCTCTGGCGAACCATCCCGGTGAGCCACCGGCGCAACGCTGCCGACATCTCGCTTGAGAAGCGACGGGCGGCGCTGGGATTGCCACAGGACAACATCCTTTATTTTCTGGAAAAGTCCGCACCGCGCCTGCAGGCTTGGCAGAGGGAGATCTTGCGCATCGTGCGACATGTCGCCCAGTACTTCCACCCGCAGAGACAAACGAAGGTGATGAATGAGGGAACGGCAACCTACGTCCACTACAAGATCATGACCAAGCTCCATGAACGCGGGCAGATACGCGACGGCCATTACCTCGAGTTCCTCAAGTCACATACCAATGTGGTCTTTCAGCCACCGTTCGACGATCGCCGCTTCTCCGACCTCAACCCCTATGCGCTGGGCTTTGCCATGATGCAGGACATCGAGCGCATCGTCACCGAGCCTACACAGGAGGATCGGGAGTGGTTCCCGGACATCGCGGGCAGCGGCGATCCGCTGTCGGTCCTGCGCGGTATTTGGGCGGATTACCGCGACGAAAGCTTCATCATGCAGTTCCTCAGTCCCCATTTGATCCGCCAGTGGCGTCTGTTCCAGCTTCACGACGATCCTGCCGTTCGGCAGGGAATACTCGTTTCCGCCATTCACGACGAGCGAGGCTACCGACGCATTCGACGGGAACTTGCGCGGGAATATGATGTCGGCTGGACCGATCCGGAAATCGAGATCGTGGACGTAGACCTTGCAGGCGACCGTCGTCTGCTGCTGCAGCATCGCGCAAAGAACGAGTGGCTCCTCAGCGAGGCAGAAACGATGCCGGTGCTGCAGCATCTCGCCGACCTCTGGAGCTATGACGTTCTCTTGCAGGAAGTTGACGAGGCGGAGCGGGTGGTGAAGGAGCACGTGGCTCATCCACGCCCCTCCCTTCGTGCAGGTGCTTGAGGCGTCTCTGCCGATCGTAGGGCTGCTGCAGTCGCAGCCATATTTCCGCAACATTAGGTGCCGGGAGTTCAATCGTGATTGGACTTCTTTCAAAGTTGGGCTCACGGTACGCGAGCGGGACGGGCGATCCATCTTTGTTGAATAGGAGGCCCTCATGGAACAGCATGCCGTTGATCAGCTGCAGGCCATTGCCAAGATCAATCGTGCCTACCCTCATGCCGAAATGACGCGTGCCGAGAAGCTCCTGCGATGGGCACAGGTGTTGGAGCAGGATCCTCAGCGGTCACTCCAGACCCTTCGTGAAACCGAGTACCGCCCTGATGAGGAGCGTGCCGCCATGCGTGCCGATGGGACGGCGATCTCGGTGGCGTTTGCCGATCCGGTACTGCGGGCCGCGGGTCTTGAGGGTGATACCTACGGAGATGCAAGGGGCTTCTTCGAGCTCAGCGACCGACACTTGCACCGTCTCGTTTGCTTCTGCCATTTCGGAACGAGGGTCGATGCGGGTACTGTTGCCTACGGTGTCCGTTCCTTAGCGGATCGCAGTGCTGCGAGGTTTCTCGGGCGTGTCGCTGCGTTCTTCCGGCGATGACGACACACACGTTGGGCTGACTGACGGGACGATATGCCGGCTCGTGTTTCCCGGGCGCATGTCGTCGCAAGCCGGCCGTTGTCCGGATTCACCTCGTGGCGTAGAGTCGCCAAGCCAAGAATGTTCATCGCAGGCGCGAGGCCTCCCCCGCTGCTATGGGGTCCTAGGAGTGGACGTTGAAAAGCGCCACTTTCGGACGTCCTCCGCAGTCACGTAGACTTGCCCATTGGCCTCCAGCAGGCCGGCGTCAAACTTCGTGCTTGCGATCTGGGTGAAAGCATCAATGTATTCCTGCAGCCTGAACTCGTC
>JAEYTV010000074.1 GCA_023433855.1 Pseudomonadota bacterium
CCCGGCGACCGGCTTCTCGATCGGCGTCTCGCGCCTGATGACGGCGCTGAAGAACCTCGGCAAGCTCGGCCAGGACGAGGTACTCGGGCCCGTCCTCGTCACCGTCATGGATGGCGATGTGGACAGCATGGGCCGCTATCAGCGTTTTACGCAGGAGCTCCGGACCGCCGGCATCCGCGCCGAGATGTACCAGGGCAACTGGAAGAAGTTCGGCAACCAACTGAAATATGCCGACCGCCGCGGCTCGCCGATCGCCATCATCCAGGGCGGCGACGAGCGGGCTCAGGGCGTCGTGCAGATCAAGGACCTGATCGAGGGCAAGCGCTTGTCCGGCGAGATCGAGGACAATGCCACCTGGCGTGAGGCGCGCGTGGCGCAGGAGACGGTCGCCGAGGGGGATCTGGTATCCAAGGTGAAGGAGATTCTTGCCGCCCAGGCAGAGGATCGCCGAAGGGCGGGGTAGCGATGCCGCTGATCGACCTGCCGGATTTCGCCGGCGATCTGTTGCACGAATTTGCTGCTCGTCAGACAGAGCGGGTCAATACGCCGATCATTCAACCGGCCGAGCCCTTCCTTGACATGGCCGGCGAAGACCTGCGCCGGCGCATCTTCCTGACGGAGAGCGAGAAAGGCGTCAGCCTCTGCCTGCGACCTGAATTCACTATCCCGGTATGTCTGCGGCACATCGAGACGGCGACAGGCACGCCCAAACGATATTCCTATCTCGGCGAAGTGTTTCGGCAGCGCCGGGAGGGCGGACACGAATTCTACCAGGCCGGCATCGAGGACCTTGGTGAGAAGGACATAGCTGCCTCCGACGCCCGTTCGATTGCCGATGCTTTGGGCATCCTCGAAACGCTTCTTCCCGGGCGTCAACTGGAGGCGACAGTCGGCGACCAGACGGTGTTCGAGGCGGTGGTCAACGCCCTGGGGCTGCCTTTTGGCTGGCAGCGCCGCCTCATACACGCGTTCGGCGACGTGGAGCATCTTGAAGCCCTGATGGAGCGTCTTGCCCGCCCGCAACCGGTCACCGGCCTCGACCCCGAGATCACCGCTTTGATCGATTCAGGGAACGAAAGCGAGCTGGTAAGCCGCATCGACCGGACGATGCAGGAGACGGGATATTCCACCAATGCGAGCCGCTCACCGCTCGAGATCGCCCGGCGCCTGAAGGAAAAGCTCGAACTTGCCCAGACCAGGCTTGATGGCACGGCGCTCCTTCTGCTTCGCGAATTCCTGACGCTCAACCTGCCGCTCTCCGACGCGTCGTCCGCCTTGGCCGGGTTCGCTGATGCCGCCGATCTGGAACTGGGTTCGGCGATCCCGCTCTTCGAAGCGCGGCTTTCGGCACTGGAGCGCACGGGAGCAGACCTTGGAAGAATGACCTACCGGGCGGCCTTCGGCCGGCCTCTCGATTATTATACCGGCCTCGTCTTTGAAGTTACGGAGAAGGGCTCGTCGGCCGTGCTTGCGGGCGGCGGCCGGTTTGATCACCTTCTGACGTTGCTCGGAGCGAAAGAGCTCATCCCTGCGGTCGGCTTCTCGCTTTGGCTGGATCGGATCGACGCGGCGAGGAGTGGACCATGAGCGTGATCACCGTCGCCCTTCCGTCCAAGGGGCGCATCAGGGATGGCACGCTGGAGATCTTCGAGCGATCGGGCCTGGCGATTTCGGCCGTCGGAAATGATCGCTCCTATCGAGGCCGGATCGAGGGCATCGATGGAGTGGAGGTTGCGTTCCTGTCGGCGTCGGAGATAGCGCGTGAACTGTCGCTCGGAACGGTGGATTTCGGCGTCACGGGCGAGGATCTGGCCCGCGAGGGGATGGCCAATGTCGACCAGCAGGTCGAGTTCTGTGTCGGCCTCGGGATCGGTCGGGCGGACGTCGTGGTGGCAGTGCCGGAAATCTGGCTGGATGTCGAGACCATGGCTGACCTCGGCGACGTCGCGGCCGAATTTCGCGCCCGTCACGGACGAAGGCTGCAGATTGCTACGAAATACTGGCGGCTGACCCAGCAGTTCTTTTCATCCAAGCACGGGATACAGCTCTATCGCATCGTTGAGAGCCTCGGCGCCACCGAGGGAGCACCGGCGGCAGGTCAGGCTGATATCATCGTCGATATCACCTCGACGGGATCAACCCTCAGGGACAACCACTTGAAGGTTTTGTCCGATGGGGTGATCCTTAAGTCTGAAGCCTGCCTGGTGCGGGCGAGGAAGCCGGAGCATGCGGAGGATCCACGCGTCGCGCGGATAGTGGCGGCTGTGCGTGCCGCCGTCTGAAACAGGGCGAGGAGGAGGATGTATGTATATTAGCGGACGCTGCCATTGCGGTCATGTCACCTACGAGGCTGAACTGGATCCCCAGCGGGTCGGCATCTGCCATTGCGCGGATTGCCAGCAACTGACCGGCTCCCCTTTCCGCGTCACCGCCGTCGTGCCGGACAGCCAGTTGAAGCTTACGGGCGGTTCGCCAAAGGTCTATCGCAAGATCGCCGACAGCGGGCGGGTGCGCCAGCAGTATTTCTGTCCCGAATGTGGCTCCCAGCTCTTCGTCAATGGTGAAGGCGAGGCGGCCCAGATATGGGGCATCCGCTGGGGAAGCATCGACCAGCGAATGGAACTGAAGCCGCAGCGGCAGGTCTGGTGCCAGTCGGCGGTGCCCTGGCTTTCAGAGATCGCCGACCTTCCGGCGAAGGAACGGGACTGAGGAGCAAAAAAAACCGCCGGACGGCTGTCCGGCGGCTGAGGTGTAGGGGAGGGAACGCTGAAGGCTAGGCAGCAATTGCGACGGTACTGCGGCGACCATCCACGGAATAAGCGCCTGCTCCCACAGCAGCAAGTACCAGGAAGCCGCCCGCGATTGTCAGGTTCTTCATCATCATCAGGCTGTTGAACATCGTCAGCATGCCGTTCGCCTCTTCAGGGA
>JAEYTV010000185.1 GCA_023433855.1 Pseudomonadota bacterium
GGCAAAACTTGCATTGCTGGGGTGGGACGCCCGGACCGCAGGTGGTTCGTCGGCTTCCCGACCTGACCAACCATGACCAGGCGATTCTCGACGGCGACCTTGCGGCTTCGCAGGGCCGGCGATCCCTAAAAAGTGACCGGTTCGAGAGCCTTCCGGGTTGAACGAGGGCACTCGACTTCATCCGGATGCATGGAGCGGCGTGATGGCTGGCGGCTTGATCGTCACAGACCTGATTATCCCGTTGCCATCTCAGCCCTCATAACTTCATCGGCCTGATTGTGGACCGGCAAGTACCTTGCGATCGGCGTGTTTGCACCACAGGTGGCCTGTCGATCTTTCTTTGTCCTCCCACGGGGTTGCAGCCTGCGCACCTCCGGCGGTTGAGGCGCAGCGGCACCGGATGCGCGGGATAGCGATATCGCCCGGTCGAATGGCTGTTGTCAGCAGCATCGTTCTGGCGCGCCAGTTTCCGGCGCCGCGGCGCCCGCTTCCTAGATGATGCCCCAGGCGCGGAATCGCCCTCGCCCCGTCAACTCGCGAAGATTGAGCTCTGCAGCGATCTTCAGCGCCCCCTGCGGCGTCACATCGAGAGCTTCTGCAATCATGCCGGAGGAAACCATGGGTCTTGAGAGAACAAGATCGATGAGTTGAGGCAGCTTGGACGACGCTCGTCGCCCATCGAGCTTTCGCTGCATCTGCTGTCTTGCCAGCAGCAACCTGTCATGATCTCGCAACCCGCTATCTGCGGCGGATCGTATGGCCTCCAGAATCGCAATCAGCCGGGTATCGCGATCTCGGCTGGTACGACGCTCGCGGGGGATCGCTTTTAGTCCAATGTTGATGAAGGCCAGATGCGAACCCGTGGCGCCCGCTTGTCGAAGCAGGGATGCCGCCAGAAGTCGGCCCAACCACGATGCGTGCTGCATGACCTTCAGTCTGCCCCACGCATCCACGACAAGCGCGGCGCGCAGCGTGGGAGGCAACCCTTCGGTCTCGACAACAACGGAAAGCCACGCATCCATCCGTTCGTTCTCGTTCCAGTCAGGTTCATAGACGATGGCGGAAACGTCATGCCGCGCCGGCATCAACTGTCGCGTATCCGCCAGCAGAGCGTTGCTGCGGGCCAACACGGCTTCGATTGCGGCCAGTTCGTCGGCCAGCGCGCTCTCAGCATCGGTTACCCGGCCCACGGACTTCGTCTCGAGACCCAAACCCTCTCCGCAACGCGAGGCCCCATCAGGCCGGCCGCTCCCCATGTCGGATGGCTTACCGCCTTGCCCGCGTCCACCGCGGAGCTCGCGAAGGCCCGCTGCGCTGAGTGCCCACGCAGGCAGTTCATCCATGATCCTTCGCCGGGTTCGCAGCACCTCATGGGCGATCGTGAGCTCATGGGTGGGCGCTCGGATACTCATTCCGGCGTCATGCAGAACAAGATCCTCCAGGTGCACAAGTTCGCCATCGAGCCAGAGGGAAGCACAGGCGTCGGCGAAGTCTGCCCGGGCGACGCAGCCCTGCCGCAAGTTCGAGCGACCGAGCCGTTCATCCAGACGAACCAGAGATGCGGTTGCACTGCTGACCGGCTCAAGCAGCTTTTCGAACGCCAAACTGGAGAGATCGTAACGCATTGTATCTTTTTCGGGAAAAAGCCCTTACGAAACCTAATTCCGAACTAGGTTTCCCCACCTCGTACCGCCACTCAGCCAGCCAACCGGATCATGGAAAGGACTTGCCGGCACCGAATCGGGCAAATCAATTCTACCATGACGGCCGGCGCTCCGCATTCCCAAACATCCGTCCTGAGAGCGCGAGACCTATAGAGGAACCGCGGGAACGCAGACCCGGATCGTGCCGGCCGCCCTCCCCTCGCGCGGCGGCGTATGACCAGCCTGGCACGGCGTTGCGACCGCTGCAAAAGCAGCGGGGCGACCATTGCGCCGTCGGCTCCACAATCTTCCAGGCCGCACCCCGGGCGCTTCCAACTAGCGCTTCTGATCAACACCCACTCGCCTATCGTTTCTTTTCGCCTTCTGAGCAGCACAATCGGACACCGGCCTTGCGCAACCTCCCTCGCCAGACCATGTCCCTGACGCGGTGGTGCCCCCCTAAAGAATGATGCTCTCACGGCGGCATCGGATCGCCCCCTCCCCTTCCCGAGCCGACGCCGCGTCGGTGCTCGTGGTGGTTTACAATTACGCCTGCAGGACCTGGGCAGCATTCTGACCGACATCGGTGACGACGACGCCATGCAGGACGCCTCGGCCACGTTTCCTGCCGCCGCGCTGGCGGTGATCGATTTCGAAACCGCGGATTGGCGGTCGTTATCTTGCGGGCTGCCGTCACCGGCAGCGCTTTGTCGAACCACGCTCACTTGAGTGATGCTGCCGCGTGGGCCAAAGCCCGCGGCTTGCGGCGGCGGGGCATCTTTCCGGCAGAGTGAACTGGAGAGTAGACAACCCCTTAGACCAACGCCCCACATCCGGTCTGGAGGGACGGCCCGCCCCCGAACGTGACAGGCCTCGCCCCTGCCATTCTGCCAAGCTATCATGGATCGAGCCCCGCCATCAAATTCCCGCGCGACGCCGACCGCGGCGAGACCCCTTCGCGGTTGTCCGCGGACAACACTCATGGACCGTGCTGACAACGGCCGGACGCGCCGAGCGCAAGCTCCAATCAGGCATAGGACGCCACCTCGCCGAAATCGCCCACTTCGAACAGCAGCGACGCACTTCACCTTGCCGAACAACCGTTGTCCGCGGACAACTCCCAAGCTAGGACCCACCACATCTTCCGTTCCCCGCACCGCGTTCGGAATGAATTTGCTACCGCTGACCGAACGACGTCAGAGCCAGACGACCTGATCCCCCGCACGGAATGCAGAACGCCGCCTGCGCCGGCGATGAAACGATAAGATGCCGAGAAAGATTTCCGCCCCTCGCGGGCGCATTGCCAAGCTAACCGAGCGTCCGCGGGCAACACCCCTCCACATGCCTACGCGGCGCCCACCGTACGGCCGCCGAACTTTCGGCCCAGGTCAAGCTTTGCCCAGCCGATTGGTTGACGGGCATCAGGAACTCATGCCCGCTTCACTCCCCCTCGCCCGGTCTCCATCGGAAACAGGTTTGGTGGGAATGAAACGCCGGCGCCCCTGAGAGCCTCCCAACCCCTGCCACAGATATTCCCGAAGCGGCCGAGAAGCCCGCCGGGAGGCTCTTGGTTACTCATTTGTAAATTCTTCACGAATCGGAGACTATGGTAACTGCGCAGTTTAAGTGCCCGAGAGCAAATTAGCGCAGCTGAGGACCGAACATGTTGCAGGCAGTGAAAGCCATTCCATCCGATCAGGAGCATCTCCCATCGATGCTCTCCATCGACGCCCAGGAATTGCAGCGTCAACTGCAACTCCATCAGGCACGCGTATTCCCGCCTACTGCTCGCAAGACCATCCGCCAGTTTTCACCCTCCGAAGCCGCCAGCTTCATCGGCATCGGCGAGGGCTATTTGCGCCAAATTGCGGCGGAGATCAACGTACCCGAGCCTCTGCCCAACGGCCGCAGGCAGTATACGCCTTCCGACATGGAGCAGATCCGTCGCGTCCTCGACGAAAAGAACGGTGCGGCAAAATACGTTCCGACGCGGCGGGCCGGAGAAAAGCTCCAGGCCATAGCGGTAATGAATTTCAAGGGCGGGTCCGGGAAGACGACGACTTCGGCCCATCTCTCTCAGTACCTCGCGCTTCGCGGCTATCGCACCCTCGCAGTCGATCTTGATCCGCAAGCCTCCTTGTCAGCGATGTTCGGTCACCAGCCGGAACTCGACGTCGGGGAGGGGGAGACCCTTTACGGCGCGATCCGCTACGAAGAGCCCGTCCACATCTCCGAGATCGTGCGCGCCACCTATACTCCTAATCTTCATGTGATACCGGGCAATCTCGAGCTCATGGAATTCGAGCATGAAACCCCTCGCTACATGGCCAGCGGGTCTGCTGACAGCATGTTCTTAGCCCGCATCGGTGAGGTCCTGGGCCAAATCGAAGATCTCTACGACGTAGTCATCCTCGATTGCCCGCCGCAACTCGGCTTTCTCACCATGTCGGCACTTTGTGCCGCAACGTCCGTCCTGATCACCATCCATCCGCAGATGCTGGACGTGATGTCCATGTCGCAGTTTCTTTCGATGACGAGTGAACTGATGTCGGTGGTCGAGAGGGCAGGGGGGCGCACAAGCTACGACTGGATGCGATATCTGGTGACGCGCTATGAACCGAATGACGGGCCGCAGGCACAGATGACCGGCTTCATGCGGGCGATCTTCGGCAACAGAATGCTTGCGAGCCCGATGCTGAAGTCCACGGCCATCTCCGATGCCGGCGTTACAAAGCAGACGCTTTATGAGGTTGAGCGCGCCCAGTTCACTCGGGGTACCTACGATCGCGCGATCGAGTCCTTAAACAGCGTCAACGGCGAAATCGAAAGCCTCATAAAGGCGACTTGGGGGAGGAAGTAACGATGGCGCGCAAGAACCTCATCGGGGTCATCGCCGACACCAACGTGTCGGATCCCTCGGTCTCGCCCTCCGCGGGGGTAGCCAGGCCATTGGCCGGGTGGGCAGGTCCCGCGCGGACGGGAAATGCGGTCGGTGGCATAACCAAGTCGCTGAGCAACATCACATCCAAGATGGAACGGGTTCAGGATCTCGAGAAACAGCTTGCCGAGGGGCAGTCAGTTGTCGAGATCGACCCTGCCTCGATCGACGCGTCCTTCGTCAACGATCGTCTGAGCCTCGATCAGGTCGAGCTTGCCCAGCTCGTTGAGCAGATACGAGAACATGGCCAGCAGGTGCCGATCCTGGTACGGCCGCATCCTGAGTCCGCTGGCCGCTACCAGGTCGCATATGGTCACCGACGGCTCGCGGCAGCCCGGCAACTCGGCCTGAGGATCAAGGCGGTTGTCCGCGAACTCACCGACGATCAACTCGTCGTCAGCCAGGGGCAGGAGAACAACGCCAGAACCAACCTCTCCTATATCGAGCGGGCTCTCTTCGCTTCCAAGCTCGAGGACAGAGCCTTCAGCCGCGAGACGATCATGTCGGCGCTTGGTATCGACAAAGCTGCGCTTTCGAAGATGCTGGGCGTCGTCCGACAGGTGCCCCTGAAGCTCATTGAAGCGATCGGACCGGCGCCGGAGGTCGGACGGCGGCGATGGATGGAGATGGCGGAAAAACTCCAGATGTCGCGGGTGGATGAACTGGTGAGTCTACTCGCATCCCAAGACGCTCCTTCCAGATCGAGCGATGAGCGCTTCCACATCGTGATGACAGCGCTTTCGAGGAATCCGGTCAGGAACTCACCCTCAAGCAGTCCTGCAAGCTGGACGCCCGAAGACCGTCGCGTCAGTGTCAAGCTCACGACCAACGCCAAGAAGGGGGTCATCGCTGTCGAAGCGTCGGACGGCATCCCCTTCGCAGAGTTCATAACCACGCAGTTGGACGCGCTTTATGCGGCGTTCCGAGCGTCACGACCATCGAAATAGGAGACAACCCAGCAAAAGAAAAAGGCCCCCAAACGACTTACGTCGTGGAAGCCTCTCTCAATCTGTAGCGAGAACGAGAATCGCATTTCCACGAATCGCTGTCAAGAGTCGTAACCGTCATTTTGGCGGGAGGATTTCTTTTGCCTAATTGAAGGCAAAGAGAATGGAGATACATCTTGCTTCGACTCCCTTCGGGAGCCGACCGATATCGCTTGCCCGGTTGGCAGCACATCGAAAGGTACAGGAAAACCGTTCGACCCGAACGGTCGACAAATGGAAACTCTATCGGGCGATCTGTGAAGCGCGAAAGGCCCTCGGCATCGGCGATCGCTCGCTTGCCGTACTGAATGCCTTGCTCTCCTTTTATCCCCACGACGAATTGGCCCCCAACCAGGGCCTCGTGGTGTTCCCGTCCAACCGGCAGCTGTCTCTGCGAGCCCACGGCATGGCCGATGCTACCCTTAGGCGACATCTGGCTGCATTGGTGGAATGCGGCCTCATACACCGCCGCGACAGTCCTAACGGCAAACGGTACGCCCACAAGAACAGGAGCGGCAAGGTCGAGGAAGCATTCGGCTTCAGCCTGGCGCCCCTCCTGGCGCGTTGCGACGAACTGGAGCGCGCCGCCGAGAGCCTTCGTACCGACATGATCGAGCTCAAACGCTTCCGCGAGCAGATAACCCTTCATCGCCGGGACCTCAGCAAGCTCCTCGAGGCCGCGGCCCAACATCAGCCGGACGAGCAACTGCAATCACTGCATGTGCAGTTTCGCGAGCTCGTGTCCACCATTCCCCGGCGTGCGGACCGGGCGCAACTCCGGGATCTCGCGCACCAGTTCGCCCGACTCCGCGCTGAAGCAGATATCTATCTGTTATCCCTCGATAAATTCGAACAGATGAGCGGCAATGACTGCTACGATGAGCGGCAGCATAAAGAATCACACACCGAATCCATTTCTGATTCTGAATCGGACCGCATCAAACAAACGTCCACCAACTGCGATGACCTGCGCCCCGCCCTTCCCCCGAGGTACACCGTCGATCTCGTTCTGAGAACGTGTCCGTCCATCCTCGATTATTCTGCCCGAGGTATTGCCGGTTGGAGCGATCTCGTTACCACAGCCGCTCATGTCGGCCGGTTCCTCGGGATAACACCTTCAACCTATGCCGACGCCGTGCAATCCATGGGCTCCGAGATCACAGCGATCGTCATCTCCTGCATCCTTCAACGCCACGAGCAGATCACCAATCCAGGCGGATATCTCCGGATCATCGCCGCAAGAGCACGCGCCGGGCAGTTCTCGCCTGCTCAGATTCTAGTGGCGACGTCCAAGACGACGCTGTTACGTGCCAAGGCGACATCAGGGCTCTCATCGGCAGACCCCGAAGTGCAGATCCGGCCAGACAACAAACCGATCAGGGGCGCTGACGTCCAGGAACAGCCGAATGGACGCACTCGGCGTCGTCCGCGTCCTCCATGCGATCCCAATCCAACGGCAGGCCCCGTCGAAGGTTCACCGCATCATCAATGCGAGGAGAATACGAGAGCTGCTAATCTTCCTGGTACTCAATGCGGTCACGGGCCACGAGTTTCAAGGAGCGATCGCTCTGGATGATATAGCGTTCGCCCCACTCCTGTCCGAACTGGTCGCGAAACCGGTTGGTCACCGTGCTGCCGACCGGCGCTTTGCTGAGGCCAGAAGGTTGCCCACCATAGGTGATGCTACCGCGGACAGGCTCGAGCCCGGTTGAGGCATTGGTACAACCCGCAAGCGTCACTACCAGGGAGGAGATCAAGATCAGCTTCATTCCGTTGGCTCCCGAGTTTGTATGGGATGAGAATATAAGCAACATGACGGCACCAGGAGAGATCATTCCAATCGGCGCATCGAGAATGCACATGTCGCTGACTCCCGAACGGAATGGTCCCCGTTTTGTTCGACGCATGTCGCGAGACTACGCCTGAGCGTCGTATCAACCAGTGCGCGGCATCGTCGGCCCGTCGGGAGGCATGGTCACATATCATCCTTCAAGCTGGCGGATGGCCGTGCAGGTCTGAGCCAGAAATCCTAACGAACCAGCGATCCTGCGGACAGGCATTAACTATTTGTTAACCATACCGACGCTAGAGATAATCAACGATTTCTTCACGTAGATGACCAAAGTGCTAACTGACGCTCGCTCGATCCGCATAAAGGGCCGCTCCTTCCTTGCAGTGGTCCTGTCTCCCGAATTGCCGTTTGACGATTGGTTTGCGAGGCTCGACGATCTCGCAGCCCGTTCGGCCGGGTTCTTCCTCGGGCGGCCGGTTGTGCTGGACGTTATGGATCTGCCGCTTGACCGTCGCCAGATGAAGGAATTGTTGGGTGCGTTTTCGGACCGCAAGGTCAGCATCATGGGCATCGAGGGCGCCCGTCCTTCGGCTCTAGAGCCCGGCATGCCCCCCGTGTTGAGGGGAGGGCGGCCAGTCTCCGATGAGGCGATTGCCAAGGAGCCGGTCGTAGAGATTGCCAACAACCAGCCGAAGCCCGCTGCGGCGGACAACCGGCAGAGCCTGCAGTCGATCATTATGCGCGAGCCTATCCGGTCCGGGCAGTCGATCATCTTCCCGGAAGGGGATGTCACGGTGATCGGTTCGGTAGCATCCGGTGCAGAGGTCATCGCCGGAGGCTCGATCCATATCTACGGCACCCTGCGTGGACGAGCCATGGCCGGTTCGGTGGGCAATGCTTCCGCCCGGATTTTCTGCCGCAAACTGGAGGCGGAGCTTGTTGCCATCGACGGTGTCTACAAGGTTGCCGAAGATATGGCGTCTGAACTGCGAGGAAAATCGGTGCAGCTGTGGCTGCAGGATGACACGATCATGGCAGAGACAATCATCTGAGCCGCACATCGGCCGGGTAACAGGAGAGAAAGATGGGGAAAGTCATCGTAGTTACGTCAGGCAAAGGTGGGGTTGGCAAGACGACCTCGTCCGCTGCGTTGGGGGCTGCCCTAGCGCAGAAAGGAGAACGCGTGGTCGTCGTCGACTTCGATGTCGGGCTCCGTAACCTTGATCTTGTCATGGGTGCCGAACGTCGGGTCGTTTACGACCTCATCAACGTTGTCCAGGGTGAGGCGAAGCTGTCGCAGGCATTGATTCGGGATAAGCGCCTCGAGACGCTGTTCCTTCTGCCCGCATCCCAGACGCGCGACAAGGACGCCCTGACAGCCGAGGGCGTCGAAAGGGTGATGGGCGAACTGAAGCGGGTCTTCGACTGGATCATCTGCGACAGTCCCGCCGGTATCGAGCGCGGTGCCACGCTTGCCATGCGTCACGCCGATATCGCCGTCGTGGTCACCAATCCGGAAGTGTCCTCCGTGCGCGATTCAGACCGGATCATCGGTCTGCTCGATTCCAAGACGCTGAAGGCCGAAAACGGCGAACGGATGGAAAAGCACCTGCTTTTGACCCGCTATGACGCAAATCGCGCTGAGCGGGGCGACATGCTGAAGGTTGACGACGTTCTGGAGATCCTCTCCATCCCGTTGCTTGGCATCGTGCCGGAGAGCATGGACGTCCTGCGCGCTTCCAACATCGGAGCGCCGGTAACGCTGGCAGACGCTCGCAGTGCGCCGGCTCAAGCCTATTTCGATGCAGCGCGCCGCCTGGCAGGTGAAGCGCTGCCGGTTGTTATCCCGGGCGAGAAGCGGGGTATCTTCGGCAAGATTTTCGGAAGGAAGGCCGCATGAGCATCCTCGGTCTGTTTCGCAAACAACGGTCAGCCCCAATGGCTCGAGAGCGCCTTCAAGTGCTTCTCGCCCATGAGAGGTCGTCGACCGGTTCTGACTTGGTGTCGGTGCTGCGGGAGGAAATCCTCGCAGTGATCGCCAAGCACGTGGAGCTTGACCACGACAAGGTCAGGGTCAAGCTGGACCGGGACGAGAACGTGTCGATCCTGGAGATCGACGTGGAGATCCCACGGGACGCCAGCTTGCAGGCTGCCTGAAGGGCGAGGCCCAGGCGGTATACAGAGGCCGCCCGAGATGCGAATGCGTCGGCCGTTGTTGCTCGATCGGCAACTGCCGGCGCAACTATTTCCCTATCTCTGACAGGCCCCTTCGACAAGAAGGGCTTGCTCTACCCGGCTTGACCCATCTTGCCAGGATTCATGATGGCGAAAGGATCAAGTGCCTGCTTGATCCTTTTCATGACGTCGACCGCCTCTCCGTGCTCGCGGCGCATGAATTTCAGCTTGGCAAGACCGATGCCGTGCTCTCCGCTTGCGGTCCCGCCGACCGCCAGCGCACGCTCGACCAGACGGTCTCCAAGCCGTTCGGCTTCAGCTAGATGATCCGGATCCTCCGGGTCGATGAGATAGGCAGTGTGGAAGTTGCCATCACCGACATGCCCGATGATTTGTCCAGTCAGCGGCGAGTTGTCGATGTCGCGGCGCGCAGCGGAGATGTTTTCGGCAAGGCGGGAAATGGGCACGCAGATGTCGCCCGTATAGAGGTCATAACCCGGCCTGATCGCCTTGGTGGCCCAGAACATGTCATGTCGGGCCTGCCATAACCTTGCCCGGTCGTCGGCGTCCGTCGACCACCGGAAACCTTCTGCACCATGCGCCGCAGTGATCTCGCTGGTGATCCTCGCTTGTTCCTCGACCCAGGAGGTCGTGCCGTGGAACTCGAAGAAGAGGGTAGGGGCGACGGGAAGGTCGAGACCAGAATAGCTG
>JAEYTV010000201.1 GCA_023433855.1 Pseudomonadota bacterium
GCCAGAAACTTATTTGAAATGGCAGACATCACCGTTCCGATTCTCTCCATCGTCATTGGAGAAGGCGGAAGCGGCGGCGCGCTGGCGATGGCAGTCGCCAATGAGGTCTGGATGCTGGAAAATGCAATCTATTCGATTCTGTCGCCGGAGGGCTTTGCCTCAATCCTTTACAAGGACAGCAAGAAGGCCAGCGACGCGGCACGAGTCATGAAGATCACCGCCAGGGATCTGATGGAACTGGGCCTGATCGAAAGAATCATAGCTGAGGAAGAACCGGCTGCAGCGGAGAATTTAGCCGAACTGGCGAAGGAAATGGACAGCACCACGGAGGGCGTAAGTGCCCCGGGTCTGTGGATGTTGCCGATCGCAAGCCGCAACGCCGGTGAGTTCACCCGGGGGCTTCTCCTGGCAAGCGCCGCAATCAGCGCGGCGACCAAACGAAGCAGCACGAACGCAACCGCCACTGCCGCAAGGAAGACGGACGCAATGAACCGGTCCTCTGCCGACACGATCGACAGCGCCGCAAGCGCCGCGAGCGAGACTCCTGCGGCCAGGAGATAGGGCCAGGGGGGCAGTTTGGCTTGATCGAACGACTGTTCGCGGAAGAGAGCGGTTGCGGGCACCTCTCGGGCATGGCCGAGTGGCAGAATGGCGAAAGCGAAAGTGATCAGAAGCCCAAAGATCGCGGCAAGCGCCAGGGCAGACGGATAAAACGTGGTCTCCTCGGGGACCGGAAGAACGCCTTGCAGGAACTGTAGGGCCACGAAGGGAGCAGCCGCGCCGATCATGAGGCCGATTGCGATCCCGATCCCCGCCAGCATCATGATCTGGATCAGATAGATCAGTGTCACGACGGAAGCCGGCGCGCCGAGGCACTTGAACGTTGCGATCGTTGCCCGCTTGGAGTCAAGGAAAGCCCGCACCGCGTTGGCGACACCAACGCCGCCGACGATGAGCGCTGTAAGCCCGACAAGCGTCAGGAACTGCGAAAAGCGGTCCACGTTCTCGGTCAGCGACGGGGCGGCCCGGTCGCTGGTGCGCACCGACCATCCGGCACTGGGGAATTCCCGGTTCGCCCTTGCCTGCAGCGTCGAGCGGCTTGACGGGTCGCTGAGTTTCACCTTGTAGGCATGCTCGACCAGGCTGCCGGTAGCGATCAGACCGGAAGCCATCAGAGCGTCACGGCTGACCAGAAGGCGGGGTGCAAAGCCGAATCCGTCGGAAAGCGCGTCCGGTTCGCTCGCGATCGTGCCGCGCACAACGATCTTGGCGTTGCCGAGGAGTATCTCATCGCCGATCCGGACGCCAAGTCGGTCGAGCAGGAGTGGTGCGGCAAGCGCCCCGAAAGCCTCGCCCGTGGCGGCGAGATGATCCCGGAGGGGCGCGGCCGGCTCCGACCGGAATTCGCCATAAAGCGGGTAGGCGTCGTCAACCGCCTTCACTTCGACCAGCGCCTGCTCCGAGCCATCCGGCTTTCGGGTCATCGAGCGCAGGCCCGTCGAAACCGAGACCTCGCCGAGACTGTCTAGAAAGGCGCGCTCCTGTTCCGTCGCTTCCCGGTTGTTGAGTTCGAAGCGGATGTCCGCGGCAAGAATCTCCTGCCCCTGACCGGCAATGGCATCGGTGATCGAACGCGAGACCGAATTCACGGCCGCGATCGCTCCCGTCCCAAGCGCTATGCACGCCAGGAAGATATAAAAGCCGCCTAGGCCGCCGCGCAGTTCGCGTCGCGCAAGCCGGAAGGCAATCGAAAGCCGCGAAAGCTTTTGCCTCATGCGATCGCCGCCTGAACAGGGGCATGCTCCGCGGTGTCGCCGACGATCTCGCCGGACCGGACACGGATCTGCCGCGAGCAGCGGGCGGCAAGCGCATTGTCATGAGTGACGAGCAGCATCGTCATGCCACGTTCAGCCTGTTTGGCGAACAGTAGATCGGCGATCTGCCGCCCGGTCTCGGTGTCCAGGTTGCCGGTAGGTTCGTCCGCAATCAGGACGGCAGGCGACGGCGCCAGTGCCCTTGCGATCGCGACCCGCTGCTGCTCGCCACCCGACAGCTGCCCGGGATAGTGGTTCAGCCGCTCGCCGAGACCGACGGCAGCCAGTTCCTTCCGGGCAATTTCGAACGGATGAGGGACGTTGGCCAGTTCGAGCGGGACAGCGACATTCTCGAGCGCCGTCATGTTGGCGATGAGATGAAAGGACTGGAAGACGATCCCAATCTTGCGCCCGCGAAACTCCGCCAGAGCATCTTCCGAGAGCCTGTGCAAGGGAGCGCCGTCGATAACGATTTCTCCGCTGTCCAGCCTTTCCAGCCCCGCCAGCACCATCAGTAGCGTCGATTTGCCGGAGCCGGAGGGTCCCACGATGCCGACCGCTTCACCGGTGCGCACCTGGAGATCGATATTCTTCAGAACATGCACGGAAGCCGCAGCACTGCCGAGGGTGAGATCGGCCTTCTTCAGCGTGATGATGGTTTTAGTCAAAGCCAGCTGTCCTATATTTAGTGCAAGACCTGCAGCTCGTTGTGCATTGCAAGGCGCCCAATCTAGGAGACACTCCGTGAGTTTTAAAGCAAGCCTCCTTCACTTCATCGTCATGTCGACCCTTGTGTTCTGCCCCTTGCCGGCCTCGTCACAGGATCGGACGATCCATCTGGTTGGATTTGGCGACAGCCTCATGGCTGGATACCAGCTCGCCCCTTCCGAATCCTACACGGCTCAGCTGGAGGCAGCTCTGAGGGAAAGCGGGCACAAGGTCGTTATCACCAATGCCGGGGTTTCCGGAGACACGACATCGGGTGGGCTGTCCCGCATCGACTGGTCGGTGCCGGATGGCACGGATGGCGTCATCCTTGAACTCGGTGCAAACGATGCCCTGCGCGGCGTCTCCCCCGAGG
>JAEYTV010000301.1 GCA_023433855.1 Pseudomonadota bacterium
CGCCTGCTCGGTGTCACGCTCTCGTCCCTATCCCCGGTCGTGCAAACTGGAACGAACCAGTTAACCCTCGACTTGTAGTTCAAGAGCTCGCAGGTGGTTGCTCGTCAACTGGCATCTAGTCGGCGATCTTTATGATCAGTTTGCCGAAATTGCCCCCGGTGAGCATCCCGATAAAGGCTTCGGGCGCATTCTCCAGTCCATCGACGATATCTTCGCGATACTTGATCTCGCCCGATGCCACGCGAGGCCCGATCTCGCTCAGGAATTCGTCGAAGTGGCTGGTGAATTCGTTCTGAATGAAACCACGAACCTGCAGGCTGCGCCTGAGGATCGCCTGCATCGTGGCTGGCAGGCGATCGGCGTCAGCCGTATCCGAGCCGTTGTAGTAAGCGATCAGGCCGCACACGGGCACGCGCGCGAACTGGTTCAGCAGTGGCAGCACGCCGTCCCAGACGCGCCCACCGACGTTCTCGAAATAGACATCGATGCCATCTGGACATGCAGATTCCAGATGGGCGGCGAAATCGCTTGAACGGTGGTCGACAACAGCGTCGAAGCCCAGTTCGTCCTTCACGAAACTGCATTTCTCGCGCCCACCGGCGACACCGACGGCTCTCGCGCCAGCCAGCTTCGCGAGCTGACCGACCATGGAACCGACCGGGCCGGATGCGGCCGCAACAACAACCGTTTCCCTCGCCTTGGGCTTCCCGATGAACTTCAGTCCGCTCCAGGCAGTAAAGCCTGGCATCCCGAGCACCCCGATTGCGGTCGTGATCGGCGCACCCTGGGTCTCGACACGCGTCAGTGCATCACCGCTCAGCACGGCGTGACTGCTCCATCCGATTCGACCTCGGACGATGTCGCCTGGGGAAAATCCGGTGTGCCGCGATTTGACGACCTGTGCGATTGCCTCACCGTCCATGACACCGCCGATTGGTACGGGCGCGGCGTAAGATTTTGCCGCACTCATGCGGCCCCGCATGTAAGGATCAAGCGAGAGGTAAAGTGACCTGACTGTAACTTCTCCCTCGGCTGCGTCCTGGAGTTCGAACTCCTCCATGCGGAAATGTTCGGGACCCGGTGCTCCGGTGGGTCTGCTTGCGAGCGTGATGCGGCGGGCATGAACCATGTACGCTTCCTCGGTGGGTCTCACCGTTCAATGTAGGCGTGGCCTTCTTCTTTCCAAGTCGCCGCTGATGCAGGGCCACTCTGCCTGCTTCACCTCCAGACGTATCTCCGTTTGGAGACATTTGCTCCAACCAGACGATTTCGGGACATCCCGGTATGCTGAGCACCGTTGATCAACGGGAGGACGCCTTTCCCACGGTGAGGCGCCCTCTGCATAATATTGTTCTGCTTCGCATGGCGGTGTCTTCGTTCCCGCGCCGCTGCCGTCCACCTCGCGAGACGAAGCTCATTGATGGTCACCTCCCCACCGGCCGCGCCGCGTTTCTTGGGGACCGTCGGAGCCTGAAGGGGCTCGCCCCCGCGCTCGGGAACGTATCTTGCGGAACCACTGATGGCCGCATCCGCCTTTATGAAAGACGAGGCGTCCGGTGCAACAGATCGGGCGTTTGGGAGCGAGGACTGCCAGTTCGTCCCCCGCGAGGTCAACTGCGCGCCGGATCGGCCAACGCCGTGGAACAAGATTACGGGAGTGTCCCCTGCTGCCAAATCGATCCGCATGCTGGTGGAAAAAAGCCGAGGGCGCTCAACCCTTCCGGGGAGCGCCCTCGTACCCCGCACGCAACCGTCGACGCGCGACGGGATAGTGTCGCTGCGGAAGTTGCGCGTGTTTCGGGGCTGCATGGTTTAGATGGTATCTATGAAGCAAGATAGCAAGACCAGGGCATGCGGGTTTATCTACCCGCCGGGTAGAGTTGCTCCCATGCCCGGGACTTGGCGGAACCGTCGGTCCGACCCGCCCGCGATAAGTTCAGCCTTGCGTCACTTTTCGCTGAGCCTAGGCCGTCCGGAGTGATATCATGGGCCCAGGTGCTTTCGCTTTCCAGAAAGGAAGTATCATGATTGCGGCAGCTAGACCACGCGCCCTTCCAGCATGGACAGACAACCTCCCACAGGCGGAGGACAGCCTACAAACGTCGCCCACCGCCAAAATGGATCTCCTTCATGCACAGTTGGATGAGGCCGGCCATCCATGTACTCGAATGACGTGGCGCCTGCTCTTCCTGGAGTGGCGATATGATTACGCCGTACTGTTCGGCAATGTCCATGCCTGGATGAGCTATATTGATCGCCGGTTCAGTCAGGAAAAGGATTAGCAAATCTCCTGCCTGGCTGAGCACGCGACGCCGCAGGCCAGCAAGACCGGATGCCCTGCGGCTTCGCCGACGCGTTGGTATGCAACGCGTACTCTGGAGGCTGAGTGCGCGTGACCGATCTGACGCGCCGCCTCTTCCCCGGTATTCACTTGGCCGGATCGACAAGCGGATCGCCCTGGCGCAGAACATCCTTGCAGCAGCACCAGAATATCTTCGTGCCATGTATCAATTCGCGGTCGGCGGCCGGCCGAGGTGAGAAAGGTCACCCTGGCATTTGGGCACCATCCCCACCGCAATAAAGACCTCGGCAGGCCTTCCACTCCGGAGGAACAGTGCTATCTGGCCGAGGGAAAATTCCCGCACCTGCGCGTACCACCAACCCCATAGCCCGTTCTTCGGCCGGGCCACGAGTACGAGAACAGAAGCCTCGTGCGCCCCACCACCATCCACACCATCTCCGTCATCCGTTGACGCTGCCTGTGCGGATGCCCACTTCTGGCGAAGATGTCTACACCCACTAAAAAATAACGCAGCCGAACTGATCGCGACATGGAGGTTGCCGCCTGCAGCGACGTTCGGATCGTCCATCCGTGCGAAGGGGATTCTCCTGGAACTCCGTGCACGCCTGCCCGTCTCCGTCCGCAGGTCCCTCGATCTCGACATCGCCACACTCATCCTGACCATGCCAGCAGGAGCCCAGGATGAATTTCGACATGCATCGCTCATCGTGTCGAATGGGCTTCAAGGGATAGAAGGCCTTCCCGTGATCCCCCGCGAGATCGAAGATATTCTTTCGATCTCCACCGCCGAAAGGTACCGGTGGCTCAACGACGGTCGCCTGCAAAGCGCGGGAACGCGCACCGTCAAGCTTCGAGGCCGGGCACGACAGATCACCTTCCATGTCTTCGACCCGCGTCTCGTCGAGGACCTCCTCGATCGCGGCGTGGTGGAGGAATGGCGCGAGGAAGACGCGGCGACCGCGGCCGAGAACAGGCGGCGGGCTGCTTGGAAGGCCAAACTGACCCGTTCGTTGAAGCAGGGCAACCGGGCGCCAGATACGCCGGGCGAACTCTCGGCCACCGATTGCCCCGGTCTGTCCGGCTGGACGGATTTCGATAGTGACGGCCTGCTCCGCTGAGGCAAGGCGGGCGCCGGCCATCACATGGCTGTGGCGCTGTCTGCCATAAAGATGTGGCGAAGGCGAAAAACGTGATAAGCGCCACGCAAACAACAGTAACAGGAGTGTACTCGTGAGCGAACCGACCGTGGCAGATGCAACAAACCGCATCTATGAATCGCTCCAGGCGGACAATGCCGACCTTGACATGCATATCGCGACGCTTAAGGCGGCGTTGACGCGCGCGGGCGAGAAGGAGGCCGTTTTCGATCCGGCGAAGCTCGCACAGAATAACCGCTCCGGGCGCAAGCTGATGCAGGCCTATTTCCGTCAGCGAGGTGTCGCGGTACGGTTTTCGCCTTCCTGAGGCGCCGTTACCTTCGGACCAAAGGCATGATCGGCGACCAGAACGTCTCCGGCGGGATATGACTCCCATCTCTCGCCGAGGACGCCCATCGCACCTACCGTTCAGCGGCAGATGTCTGGCAGCTCCTCGCGCGAGGACATTCGGCCATCCGGCAGGAGAACAGAGCGTCTCTCTAACGCTTCACGCGCCTGTAACACGCCAAATGACATCCCCGACATCGTCCGCCATCAATACGGCGCCGTCGGCGGCAAGCGCTACGCCGACCGGGCGCCCGTAGGAGTACTTTTCGTCGGGCGACAGGAAGTCGGTAAGGATCTCGCGGGGCATCCCGACGGGCTTGCCGTTTTCGAACGCTACGAACGCCAGCTTGTAGCCGGAAAGCTTCGAACGATTCCAGGACCCGTGCTGCCCGATGGCCATGCCAGCCGGAAATCCGGGCAGAGTGCCCTCCGGCAACCAGCAGAGGCCAAGCGACGCCGTATGGCCGCCCAAGGCATAATCAGGTTGGAGCGCCGAGGCCACCTTGGCGCCGTCCTGCGGCACCCGATCATCCACAACCCGGTCCCAGTAGCAGTAGGGCCAACCGTAGAACCCGCCGTCGACGACCGAGGTGAGATAGTCCGGGGGGGTTTCGTCACCAAGACCGTCGCGCTCATTGACAACAGTCCACAGCACCTCTCGCTCAGGCTCCCAAGCCATGCCGACTGGGTTGCGCAAGCCGCTGGCAAACACACGCGATCGCCCCGACGCCAGATCATATTCGTGTATGCAGGCCCGATTTTCTTCCGCAGCCATCCCCTCGTCGCCGATATTGCTCAGCGAACCAACAGCAACGTAGAGCTTTGTGCCATCCTTGCTTGAAATGAGGTTACGTGTCCAATGTCCGCCGGGTACAAGATCCATCAACTTCTTGCCCCGCTGGGTGATCGCCGTAGCCCCCGCTTCATACGGATAGGCCAGAAGCGCGTCGCTGGCCCCGACATAGAGCGTGTCACCGACCAGTGCGATTCCGAACGGCTGCCGCGCGTTCTCGATATAGGCATAGCTTTCCTCGGCCACCCCGTCGCCGTCGGCATCGCGCAGTAGCGTCACGCGATTGGGACTTGTTCCGGAAGCCCGCGCCCGCTGCATCGTGGCCGACATCGCATGATCGAACAACGTGCTCGGTGTTCCCGATTCGCCCATGGATTCAGCCACGAGCACATCCCCGTTCGGCAGCACATGCATGTTTCGCGGATGCGTGAGGCCCCGGGCGAACGCATTGACCTTGAGCCCCGGCGCCGGTGTCGGCTTGTGCTCGCCATCCCATCCCTTCGCTGTCGGCATCTTCAACGTCGGGAGCATGCCTTGCGGCTTGGCCGCAGGAATGACCGGGGTCGTACCGTAGACGGGTTCGCGGCCGCCATACCTGGAGTGACGGACGGCAACGGTCACTTGGCCGACAAGGGCAACAAGGCGGGCGAGTAAGGAAGGTTCGGCCATGGTTCGCTCTGGATCACAAAGGAGAATCTGGGAAGCCAGACGCTAAAGCGTCCGAACGCACAGCACCAGAGGGCGGCGCTGAGATTCAACACACGAGCGGGAGTCGCGTGGCCGATTTTCAATGAGCCGCGGATCCCCGTGCTGGCATTGAGACCGTTCCTTCTCTCCTTGCGACTGAACCGCACCACGATGCAGGTTGACCGGCATGAACCGGTCCCGGCTGCGGATGTCGGTACAATCGGTCGCACATACCCGCGCTTGTATCAGGGGCGGCTATCCCCAAGTTACCCATATGTCCGACGTCTTACACCATCGCCTGCCGAAAGCAGATGCCTCCGCCCGGAGGTCGGGGGGCTCTCGATAGCAGCCCATCCTCCGGGCCATCAACAGCTCAATCGACTGTTTGAAGCCGGGCCTGTGTTGCCCGAGACCGGAGATATCATGCTCAGATCAAGAAACTGCAATGTCTGTCATCGAAGCGTTCCACGCGCTGCCGTGCGATGCCCCTGGTGTGCCAGTGCCCCAGTCGGTCGCATCGGGGTGAAAGGCTGGAGGTCGGCGCGCAGCGCACTACCCATTTTGGGCACCCAAACCGAATTGGACCAGCATCCATAACAGCTGACTGGCCTCTTGTTCCGCCGGTCAGAACCGGGATCCGGTTGTGGCGCCATCTTTTCACGTCGCGCCTCACACCCTCCTAACCTGTCTGCTGCCGCTCCGGCCGCAGACGGGAAGGTTTCTAAACAGCCAGTTCTTCTTCAAAGCTGCCGAAGGACAGGTCGGCCGCGATCATGCCCGCGGCCGATGAGATGGGTGCCTAGGCGGTCCGGGCGCTGCGGTAGACGGACACGCCGAGCTCCCGGATTTTCTTTCGCAGCGTGTTGCGGTTCAGTCCGAGAAGATCTGCGGCCTTGATCTGGTTGCCACGCGTTGCGGTAAGCGCCGCGAGGATCAGCGGATACTCCATTTCCGTCAGGACGCGATCGTAGAGCCCCGGAGGCGGCAGGCTGTCTCCGAAGCTGGCGAAATACGTCCGCATGTTCTCTTCCACCGCCTGTGCGATCGTCAGCGATCCGGCACTGGTTCCGATCTTGTCGATCGGACTGTCAGGTACGTCGGAGCGAAGTTCCGACTCGATGATCTCACGGGTGATCACCTCCTGCGGGTAAAGTGCCATCAGACGGCGAACGAGGTTCTCCAGTTCGCGAACATTGCCGGGCCAGGCGTAAGTTTTCATCACTTCCAAGGCTTCGCCGTCGAAGCGCTTGGCGTCGAGCCCTTCCTTTTCACCGACCTGCATGAAATGCCGAACGAGATCCGGGATATCCTCGGCCCGATCCCTCAGCGGCGGCAGCCGCAAAGGGACGACGTTGAGACGGTAATAGAGGTCTTCGCGGAACAAACCCTGATTGATCAGGTTTTTCAGATCCTTGTTGGTCGCAGCAACGATGCGAACATCGGTTCGGATCGGTGTGCGCCCTCCGACGGTGGTATATTCGCCCTGCTGAAGCACCCGGAGCAGGCGGGTCTGGGCATCCATCGGCATGTCACCGATTTCATCCAGAAACAGAGTGCCGCCTTCGGCCTGCTCGAAACGTCCGGTCGACCGCGTCTGAGCGCCGGTGAAGGCTCCCTTCTCGTGCCCGAAAAGTTCCGATTCAATCAGGTCCCGCGGGATCGCCGCCATGTTGATCGCCACGAACGGCCCGTTGCGGCGTTTGCCGTAATCGTGCAGGGCGCGGGCCACGAGTTCCTTGCCGGTGCCTGATTCACCGGTGATCATCAGCGTGAGGTCGGTCTGCATGAGGCGCGCCAGGACGCGGTAGATCTCCTGCATGGCGGCGGAACGACCGACCAGCGGCATCCCATCCTGCATATCGTCGTCGAGACGGGCCGGCTTACGTTTCGGTTCCGCCAGCGCGCGTCCGATGATGGCGATGAGTTCGGTCAGATCGAAGGGCTTCGGCAGGTAATCGTAGGCCCCTTTTTCCGACGCCTTGATCGCCGTCATGAAGGTGTTCTGGGCACTCATGACAAGCACCGGCAACTCTGGCCGCGCCTTCTTGATGCGTGGTAGCAGATCGAACGCATTTTCATCCGGCATGATGACGTCGGTGACGACAAGATCGCCTTCGCCCGCCGATATCCAACGCCAGAGGGTCGCGGCGTTGGATGTGATACGCACATCGTAGCCGGCTCTTGTCAGAGCCTGGTTGAGAACGGTCCGGATAGCCGCGTCGTCATCGGCGACAAGGATCGTGGCAGTCATCTCTCGTTTCCTGTGGGGTTCAAGGCACGGCCGTCGCCGGCTTCCTCCTTGTGCATGGGCATCAAAACACGAAAAACGGTGCGGCGCGCCTGGCTATCGCATTCCACGATGCCACCGTGCGCGCCGATGATCTTTGCTACAAGCGCCAGACCGAGGCCGGAGCCGTTTGTCTTGGTGGTAATGAACGGATCGAAGAGATGCGGCAACAGGTCCGCCGGCACCCCCGGGCCGTTGTCGATCACACAGAATTCGAGCGGCAGGGAGATCTTCTCGCGCGTGCCGGCAACCGAGAGCCGGATCCCGGGACGATAGGCCGTGGTAAGCATGATCTCGCCGTCGGGCGCATCGCCGATCGCTTCCGCCGCATTCTTGATCAAGTTGAGGAAGACCTGCACCAGCTGGTCACGGTTCGCATAGACAGGAGGCAGCGACGGGTCGTACATCTCCGACACTTTGAGGTGCCGGGCAAAACCCGCTTTCGCCACTGCTTTCACATGATCAAGGACCGAATGGATATTGAGGGCTGTCCGGTCGACGGGCCGCTCGTCGGAGAAAACCTCCATCCTGTCGACAAGAGATACGATGCGATCGGTTTCGTCGCAGATGAGCTGCGTCAATGCCCTGTCTTCGTCGGGGACCGACGTCTCGAGCAGTTGGGCCGCGCCGCGTATCCCCGATAGAGGATTCTTGATCTCGTGCGCCAGCATGGAAGCAAGCCCCGTGACCGACCGTGCGGCGGCGCGATGGGTGAGCTGACGGTCGATCTTGTCAGCCATCGATCGCTCCTGCAGGACTATCACGACCGAACCGCGTTCACTGACCACCGGCGCCACGTAAAGGTCGACGAGCTTCTCCTGCCCCAGGCGCGGCGAGGACAGGTCGACGCGGTATTCGTTGACAGGCGCTTTCCGCTCCCGGACCTGCTCGATGAGCGCCAGAAGCGGGCTGCCGAACGGTATAAGGCTGGAAATGTCGTTCTTGGCCAACTGTGCGGCACTGGAGCCGAAAAACGCCTCCGCTTCCCAGTTGGCAAATGCCACCTTGCCGGCGGCATCGACGAGGATCACGGGGTTCTGAACGGAATTGAGGACGGCCATTGCCAGGCTGTTGCCCGAAGCCGGCTCAGACACAGAAGAGCTTGTCATGCCGCCTCCCTGCCGACCACTGTCTGGGAAAGTGCCGTACGCATCCGGCGGATCACATCGGCGGGGTCTTTGGATGTCATGATGGTTACCTTTTCCTGCGCGGCGTGCGGCGCGAACCGATCGAGGTACCAGCCAAGATGTTTACGGGCGTGCCGCAGACCAGCTTCGCGTCCGTAGAGACTTAGCATCGCCTCGTAATGCTCGACGACGAGCGTCGCGATCTCCGGGTACTGAGGCGCGGCATGCCCTGCAAGCCAGCCAACGTGCCAGGGCCGCCCCTGTGCGCCGCGACCGACCATGACAGCATCCGCACCCGAACGCCTGATGATTTCGGCGGCATCCTCCGGTGTCTGCACGTCGCCGTTAGCCACGAGCGGGATGGAAATCGTCTCCCGCACGAGGCGAATGGCGTCCCAGTCTGCTCTGCCTTCATAGAATTGCATCCGGGTCCGGCCGTGGATCGTTATGAGTTGCACACCCACCTCCTCGGCACGGCGGGCGATCTCCGGCGCATTGATCGAACTCTCGTCCCAGCCCAACCGCATCTTGAGCGTCACGGGGACATTGGTGGCCTTCACGACTGCCTCGATGAGAGAAAGTGCATGGTCGGGATCGCGCATCAGAGCCGAGCCTGAATATCCTCCAGTCACCTTCTTGGCTGGACATCCCATGTTGATGTCGATGATGTCGGCGCCATTGTCGCTTGCGATCCGGGCGGCCTCGGCCATTGGGCGAGCTTCTCGTCCCGCGAGCTGGACCATGTGCGGGGAGATTCCCACGCCTTTGAGGCGCGCCCAGGACTCGCCCCGGTTCAGGATAAGCTCACCGCTCGCCACCATTTCCGTCACCACGAGGCCCGCTCCGAACCGCCAGGCGAGCTGCCGGAAGGGAAGATCGGTCACTCCTGACATTGGAGCCAATATAACCCGATTTGGCGCGATGACCGACCCGATACTGAAAGGGCTAGCGAGATTCGGGAGAGACAACTGATGATCTTTCGGGCACATTGATGCTTTGCACTATTTTTATTCACATCAGAAGCGTTTGCCAAGAGCAAATCCGAAACTGCGTTATTTTTGAGCGTGCTGCTGGAAATGCCGCTATTCATTCGATAGTTGTGCGCGTGTCAATCCTGGCAAGGCAGAAACGGGTTTAACCCGGATGGGCGAAAAACCATGACAATCGGTGTGGTCATTGTCGCCGCCGGTCGCGGCGAAAGAGTTGGATCACCACAGGAGGGCCCGAAACAGTACCGGAAGGTCGGCGGCAAGGCGGTCATAACCCGCACGCTCGAGACGTTTCTGACCTGGAGCAGGACCGGTCCCGTAGCAGTTGTCATCCACCCCGACGATGAGGCGCTTTTTAGGGCAGCGACAGCCGACGTGCGCGGGGCGGCCGATGTGATCACGACATTCGGCGGCGAGACTCGCCAACGTTCGGTCTTTGAGGGACTGCAGGCTCTGTCCAACCGGGACGTCACCCACGTGATGATCCACGACGCCGCACGGCCGTTTATCGACCACGCTCTACTGGACCGGGTGGCGCAAGCTCTTGACGATGGACGTTCGGGCGTCCTGCCCGTCATGCCAGTCACCGATACGCTCAAGCGAGCTGGTCCCGACCGCATCGTGCACGAGACCGTGTCTCGGGCCGGCCTCTATGCCGCACAGACGCCCCAGGCGTTCGGCTATGCAGCGATCCGCATTGCGCACGAAAAAGCCGCCGCACTCCGCCGTCAGGATTTCACCGATGATGCTTCGGTGGCTGAATGGGCAGGGTTGCCGGTCACCCTGGTCGAGGGATCTGTCGACAACATCAAATTAACGGTACAGCGGGATCTTGACATGGCCGACGAAAAACTCACCCGTTCCGCCCTACCGGACGTGCGCACGGGCAATGGTTACGACGTGCATCAGCTGGAAGCTGGCGACGGAGTGACGCTTTGCGGCGTTTTCATCCCGCACGATCAGAAACTCACGGGGCATTCGGATGCAGACGTCGCCCTCCATGCCCTAACCGACGCGTTGCTTGCGACCTGCGGAGCCGGTGACATTGGCGATCATTTCCCTCCCTCCGACATGCAGTGGAAGGGCGCCCCTTCGCGCATTTTCCTGGAGTACGCCGCCGGGATCGTGCGGGACAATGGAGGCACGATCATGAATGCGGACATTTCGTTGATCGCGGAAGCCCCGAAAATCGGACCCCATCGTCAGGTGATGCGGGAAACCCTTGCGTCTATCCTGGGAGTGTCGATAGATCGCTGCTCGGTGAAGGCAACCACCAACGAGAAGATCGGCTTTGTCGGCAGGCGGGAGGGTATCGCGGCCATCGCGACCGCAACGGTCGTCTACAGCAGGAATACCTGATGGGGTTCTTTCCACCGGACATCGAAGATGAAGCAAGGAGAATCGTCATCCGCTTCTCCGAGACGAAGACCCTAGTTTCGACGGCGGAATCCTGCACCGGGGGCCTGATCATAGGAGCCCTGACCGAGATACCGGGATCCTCCGCTGTCGTCGACCGGGGGTTCGTGACCTACACCAATCAAGCCAAGATGGAGATGCTCGGCGTCGACTGCAGGACGCTCGCCGCTTTTGGTGCCGTCTCCACGGAAACGGCGCTGCAGATGGTCCAGGGCGCGCTGTTCCGGTCCAGCGCCTCGGTTGCCGTCGCGGTGACGGGAGTGGCGGGACCGGGGGGCGGGACCGCCGAAAAGCCGATCGGCTTGGTGCATCTTGCTGCCATGAACCGCGGAGGCATGATCCTGCACAAGGAAATGCGCTACGGAGCGACGGACCGGACGACAATCCGGCTATCTACGGTGCGCACAGCATTCGAGATGCTGATCGCTGTAGCAGAACAGTAACATGGATAGTCAAGCGGTCGCGTAGATATTGTCCGCCCGCGCCTCGAATGCC
>JAEYTV010000425.1 GCA_023433855.1 Pseudomonadota bacterium
GTATTACATCGTTCGGTTCCAGCAGAAGGATCTTTGGGCCGAATACCCATTCGAGAACGCTACCCTCCAGAGCGAATATCCGGACATGTGGCTCGAAGCCGCAGACTGACCGAGGATTGGACCTAGCCATAGGAGCAGAAGATGGCAAATCCACATAACCACGATGGCCATGACCATTCGGATGACGGCGGCCACGACCATTCGGCGGCCCCGATGGTCGATGAGATTTCCGACTTCGAAATCCTCGAGCTAGCCGTTCGTGAGTTGGCGATCGAAAAAGGCTTGTTCACCGCCGAAGATCACCGAGCGTTCTCCGAATGGAACGACGCGAGATCGCCGGCCGCAGGCTCGCGAATGGTCGCAAAGGCCTGGACTGACCCGGCATACAAAGCGCGGGTGTTTTCGGACCCTCTTGCTGCCAGCAAGGAGGTCGGGGTCGACTGGAGCGAGCCGTCCGGCTTCGGGACCACAAGCGATTACATGCACATGACTGTACTCGAAGATACGCCGACGCTGCATCATGTGATCGTGTGCACTCTCTGCTCGTGTTATCCGCGGCCGATACTTGGCCACTCACCGTACTGGTACCGCGCGCCAAACTACCGCCGCAGAATTGTCCGGTGGCCACGCGAGGTGCTGGCGGAGTTCGGATTGATCATCCCGCCCGAGGTCGAGCTGCGGGTGGAGGACTCAAACGCGAAGAGCCGCTTCATGGTCCTTCCCGTTCGGCCCGAGGGTACCGAAGGCTGGACGGAGGATCAACTCGCTGAAATCGTCACTCGCGACACAATGATCGGCATTGCCCTGCCGAAGCCCGGCAGGACAACGGACGGTCCTCGGCCGATCCACAAGGCCAGCCGGCCCGTCCACAGTGGTGGCAGACCGAGGGAGGCCGCACCATGAGCCGGAGCAGCGTCGTTATTCCGGACGAGGCTGAAGGGCAGCATGTCGACCTTCGTCGCATCGCGTTGCTCGAGTCGATCCAAAACGAGGATCAAACCTGGGAAAAGCTTGCACCGCGTTGGTGCGTGACCAATCCAGAGCCGCCATGGAAGGTGTGCCTTGATGCAACCTGCGACGCTCTGTCAGCGTGCGGCGCTCTTGATTCACTCGAGCGGCGACACGCCGAGGATGAGCTTGAGACAGTGTACAGCGAAATTCCGAATCCGGAACGTCAGCTTATGGCACTGGCTCATATCATGCTCAGCCGCGGGCTCCTAACCGAGGAGGAACTCGCCCGCCAAATGGGGGCCGTCCGGGCACGGCTCGAAGCTGTTTAGGAACAATGAGGAAGACAAGCAGCCACAAGTCCTCGGGTGGAGGACAAAGGATAAGTAAAGGAATAAGCAATGAATACTCATCAGACATCGCTGCCAGTCCAGTCGTCGGCAACATCTCCTCGCTTCATCCAGATTTGTTTCGCCGCCTTCCTTGGCCTCTTCGTCATTGGGGGCGCCGGGCTATCTCAAATCGAGGCGATCCATAACGCTGCGCATGATGTGCGACACTCCCTCGGCTTCCCCTGCCACTGAGGAGCTTTGCGCGATGACAGTCTTTCGTAATATTGTCTTCATCGCCGCGCTCGCAGGACTCGTGGCGGGTCTCGCGATGACCGCCATGCAATATGCCGGCACCGTTCCGTTGATCCTCAAGGCGGAAACGTTCGAGGTCGCTGCGCCGGCTCATGATCACGCTTCTCATGACAATGCCGCCGCCCAGGATACAGCGGCTGCGCCTCACTCACACGATCACGACGAAGAAGGATGGGCTCCCAGGGATGGCCTTGAGCGCTCCGCCTATACGGCATTCGCCAATATTGTGACCGCTGTTGGATTCGGGCTACTGCTCGTTGCCGTATCGGAACTGAAGGGCGGCATGACCGGCTGGCGCGAGGGCGTGTTCTGGGGCTTGGCAGGTTTCGTCGTGTTTACGCTTGCTCCGGGTCTTGGCCTTCCGCCCGAGCTCCCGGCTATGCCTGCTGCTGATTTAGGCCCACGCCAGATGTGGTGGGGCGCTACAGCTTTTGCCACCGGCATCGGCCTTGCTCTACTTCTCTTCAAACAGTCGTTGCCGCTCGCCATTCTCGCGGTCGCATTCCTCGTTGCCCCGCACCTTGTGGGCGCGCCTCAGCCGGAAAGTTTTGCGTCTCCGGTTCCCCACTCATTGGCACATGCTTTCATTGTCATGGCCTCCGTAACCAGCTTCGTTTTCTGGGTCGTACTCGGCGGCGTCGCTGGGTTCGCCCGCTCGCGCGTGCAAGAGTTTGAATGACGAAAGGCGTATTCGCGCTTGCACTTGCTTACGGGGCTTTTGCTTGTCGTGCTTTGCACAGCGTCCCCCAAGCGCGCTGTTCCTGTTTCAGGCTGTCGCCGTCCCCAGACAATGGCGCGTGCTCTTGCCGGTCGGCGCAGAGGTGTAGCGTGGGAGGTTAGCCTGCGCTGCACGCTGATTAGGGGCTAGGCAAGCCTGCGACGACTCGTTCCGGCTAGGGCTTAGGTGGCACGGGGTGAATGAGACGATCATCTGATGGCTCAGTGGAAGGGGCGGATCGAGAGAGTCCGTCGCGCCCTCGCCAGAAGAAACCGCTAATTCGTGGAGATATCTCTCCTAAACGAAGGGTGAGGCATGGTTCATGGCGGAGGAGTATGACCTAACATGGCGGCATGACGTCGACTCTTTGATGTTCCGGCCGAACGGGCATGAGGGCTTCTGCTTCATCCACCGACTAGCCTTCCGCTCCATGGGCGAGCGGGTGGGTCAAGAAGGCTGCGAGGCCTATTTTCGGCTCTACAGGGAGGCCTTTGAACAAGCTGCCCGATCCAAAATCCGACGCGCCGGCCTAGCGAGGGAACAGAATTTCCATCTTACCAGCCGGGATGTTCGGCGGTGCTCTCACCGAGGCATGTAAAGGTGAGGTCGCTAGGCGCCATCCCTCGGTTTTCAAGGAAAGAGAATTCGATCCTAAGATTTCCCGAGGGTCCGTTGTCGCGGGTAGCATTCAGTGCATAGGGTTCCGCGGATCTTCCGGGGGACTGCTCAGGATGCGTGCTGGACCTGACACTCCCGCACGCCTCTATCACGACGATCGAAGCCCCTTGCTCGGCCATAAATCTACGAAAATTCTGCCGGGATAGCTTCCGCCGGAACTTCACCTTTCAGGAAAGCAAAGCTCCATGGAAGAGCGGCAACCACATCATCTGTTCAGAGGCCAAACTCGAGTTCGACGCGCAGATCCTTCACCCTGTCGGCAGGTCGCACTGGACAAGCAGGCCGCCGGCGTCTCCATCACGGCATGTGCTCGATCTGCTCGAGACGCCAGTACCTTTTGCAAGTGGGCCAGGAACGGGCGGGTTGTGACGGAAATGCTGGGGCGCGCGCAGGAAGCGCCCGATTTGAGGCTGAAGCGCTGGGAGGCGGGGTTCAGCCGCTTGCGATCGGAAGGAGCTTACCTCTTCGACGGGCGATGTCCGTCGTTTCCCTATTTCGACGTACCCGCCTCCAGGATCGACACGATCGAAAAGAGGGTGAAGCAAACGGCTCCAAGACCCGCAAGGACGCGTGCTGGAACGAAGAAGTTCGCATCTGTCATCGCGGTCTCCGCGAGGAAAGTCGACAAGAACAGGCAGATCAGGCAGGTCAGGACCGGAATAAGCGGGACCCTTTTGGCTAGCGGGAATTCCCGCCGCCAAACCGCAGCGAGCAACCACACCTTCGAGCAGATGCTGAAGCAGATCATCCCGAGCCCCAGCAGGACACATCCCGGGGCTATGCGTTCTGCCGAGTCTGAGCTGAACAGGACGAATAGTCCCCAGAGAAGCGTTAGAGTGCCCATCAGTAGGACCCAGCGCGTCCAGTACCAGCGCTCGGGAGTATCGAAGCGGTTGCGCACTTGGCGAACGACGGTGGAGACCAGCGCGATCAAGCTTGAGCAGATCGTCGCAAGGCCCATGAGGACGTGGCCGGCCACATAGTGGGGTACGGCGGCTTCACCTGCCAGCAGAGTTGCCGCCCATATGCCGTTGACTAACGTGGCGACCACCGGCACACAGATGAGCAACCACCCCAGTCGTGCGCTGTAGGCGGTCGGGGGCGGACCATCCTCCTTCCGGCCTGCAGCATTTTTCGGAATGAGAGTGAAGCTGGACGATGCTACCGCCACCGTCGATACGCAGGCGGCTATAAGGCCGACTCCGAAGACCACATGCCCAGCGACGAACGTATCGGCAGCGGAGCTCTTGGAGACCAGCCAAATACCCCATATGGCGGTTGCGAGCGCGACCCCATATCCGAGGGTTGGCAAGATGTACTTCCATTTTCGCGCGAAGGTGTGGATCAACTGGCGGATGATCATTGCGGCAGTTGTGAACAGCGCGATACAGATTGCCGTCAGGGCGATAAGCACGTGCCCGGCCACGAAATGGCCGGCATCTGCCGGGCCGCTGAGAACGTACCGACCAAAGCCAAGACACACCGCCCCCATCGCGAGGGGAATTGCTCGAAAGAGAATGCTGATCCCGTAGTTCATTTTCAACCTCCAGTGAATGAACAGCCGCCGGGAGCTCTGGCTAGTCGGTAGCCGCCGTGTTCGGTGACGTCCCTACGAATCTACAGCAGAATAATGGCTGCAGAGCTGCTCCTGATCAACGTTGAGAGCATATATCGAGAATCATAAGGGGCGAAGCGATCTCCATCGAGAGCCAGAGCGGCGGGACCAATTTCTCAACGGCGTCTCGGTACGAACCTGTCCGCGCCTGTTTTAATACGGCCTGAGCAGAGCAAGGTGTTGGCGTCCGAATTCGGGGGAGATGAAAATTGATCAAGAGCAACGCTCAGTCCCTCCTCCTGCTGTAACATCGGACGCGTACCCAGCCCGCTGCATGGGGGCACCTGACCTCTGCGGGAGGCTACTGAGAGGAGTAGGAATATGACGGAATTTGAAAAGAGACTAGCTTGCGTGATCCAATCCGATGGCTCCATAGCCCGCGGCTATATGATCGACAAGTGCGAACTCAAGGGCGAGAACGAATACACTATTACCTGGAAGATTCCTCTTCAGGGTGAGGCCAAGACCAATTTTGCGGCCACGATCGGCAGCGCTTTGGAAGAGGAAGTCCAGCCTGGCTTTATCACCGTAGGACTTACCCAAGATCCAAGTCAGATGCGGGTGCATACATACGACGTGGCCGGCAAGCCTGCGCGTCGTTCATTCCACATTGCATGCTTCAGAGACCAGTGAGTAGCGACAGGCGGGCGCGAGGGATGGATTTGGCTCGTTCGCTCGCCTCCTAAGGATTCTGTAACCAAAGCTTGCTTAAGCCGACGAGACATGCGGTCCTGCTTTGATCGCCGCAACCTCCTTGATGACGCGGATTTCCGGACCCGGATGATGTAGCGATCAAAGTTCTCAGAAGAAATGGCGATCCCGGAGTGGGCGCGAGCACAAGATTGGCGTGACGCCAAAAGTTGCCGCACGATCGGCATTCATCATCACTACGAAAACGAGCGCCCTAGCTAAGAGCAGAGGAATACCACGCCATGGATGACCTTCTGCTACGTATCATCATTTTCGCGGTCATTGGTTTGCTATCCGGCTTCTTCGCGGGCCTGTTCGGTATCGGTGGAGGCACCATCCGCATGCCGATCTTCATCTATCTGTTCCCATGGCTCGGCATTGCCCATCCGGTGATGATGCATGTGGCAACTGCGACCTCAATGGCACTTGTCATACCGAGAGCGATCGCTTCGAGCCGTAAGCACTACAAGCTCGGCGATCTCGATCTGGGCATATTCAAGACCTGGGCCATCGGCTTGGTTATCGGCGTTGCCATCGGATCGATCCTGCTGCCATTCGGTTCGACCGAAATTCTGCAGACCCTGTTCTCGATCTACATACTTCTGGTGGGTTTCTACATCGCGTTTAGTCGTGGACGCTTTTCCTTCGGTCAGGAGCCGCCGAAGGGCGCTAAGTTGGTTGGCATCTCATCGATTGTCGGCTTTATTGCTTCGATGACCGGCACCAGCGGCGGCACACTAACAACACCGACTCTCTCGGCCTTCAGCATGCCTTTGGAACGGGCGATGGCGATTGCGGCCGCGACCGGTCTGATCACTGGCACGGTGGGCGCGATCGGATCTGTCATCAGCGGCTGGAATGCCGCGGATCTGCCGTCTTTCTCGCTTGGCTACGTCGACGTTCTCATCTTCCTCGTGATGACGCCCACGGTCATGATTGCCGCGCCGATCGGCGTGAGTGTCAGCCATAAGATGAACGAGCAGACATTGCAGTTCGCCTACGCTTTTCTGCTCATCGTCGTTGGCGTTGATCTTCTGCGGCGTCTCTATGTCTGATCCGTCGCCGGAACGGACATCAGTCACATCGATCCCCTGGACATCAGGGAGCTGGCAGAGCGGAAGAGGATGGTGGACCTCCAAGCCGCCACGTCCCCGGCCCAGCGAAACGATGATTTCGCTCGTCGATGCGGCCTGTCCGGCGCTCGCGGTCGAGCCAATCTGCAGGGGAGAATCTCTGTGCGCCACTTGCCGCTAACACATAACAGCCTGATGCACCGCAGGTGAACGGGTAGGAGTCGGCAATGGATGCTGGGACGATCTGGCTCACCATTGCTTTTCTTGTGATAGCTACGGTCTATGCAGCAGTTGGGCAGGCGGGAGCATCGGGGTACATCGCTATCATGGGGTGGGCGGGCTTCCCGCCCCTTGCCATGAAAACGTCAGCGCTCACTCTCAACCTCGTCGTTGCCGCCATTGGCACAGCAGTGTTCCTGAAGGCTGGGCGACTGTCGTGGCGAGATGTTTGGCCATTCGCACTACCCGGCTTTCCCTTCTCGCTGCTGGGAGGGGCGGTACATTTGCCGGAGCATATCTATTATCCAGTTGTCGGCGTTGTGCTGATCCTCTCCGCGCTGCAGATGATCCGCACTACGTTTCGAGATGGATCGGCACCCGGAGAGGCGGTCACTCCACCTCTCGGCCATGCTCTGGCGACCGGAGCGGTCATTGGCTTCGTTTCTGGAACGACCGGGACCGGCGGAGGCGTCTTCCTCGCGCCGATCATCTTGAGCATGAAGTGGGGAACGGCTCGGCAGTCGGCTGCCACGACGGCAGCATACAACCTGACCAACTCCATCGCAGCATTGGCCGGGGCCTACGCGGCATGGGACCATATTCCAGGCGAACTGCCGCTGTGGCTGTCCGCAGTAGCGGGGGGCGGTTTCGCTGGCGCTTACATCGGCAGCCATTGGCTGTCTGAAAGTCGAATGCGCGCAACTCTCGCCGTTCTCCTGCTCGTGTCGGGGATCAAGCTAGTTTTCTAATGGCAGATTTGGGGTGACCGAACATCGTTCGAACGCCTGCATCGCGATAGGTCACACCCATCTCTTAAGCCCCATCCCTATTGCAGGTTGCCCAAAGGGTATGGAGGAGCATCTCAAGCTCGCTGCATGCTAGTTCCCATTAAGACCTTGTCCTAGTCGGCAGCTTAATTTTCAGCTGTCTCCGGTCGGTCATTATGTGCCAAGGTAGGATTCGAATAGCTAATGTAGAGTTAAGTTTCGAGCCGCTGGACCGTAGCGCATCTTGAGCGCAACTGGATGCGGCGAAACAAGCGGTGAAGTCGATCGGGCCGAAAGCCGAGCCCACCGCCCTGAACTCAACTGACCACCCCAAACACCATCGATGACGCCGACCCACTGGATGCCGATCCCGCCTTTGCCAGAAACTACGGACCCCCAACCGAGGGCGTCCTGTACTCTCGACAGGCTTACCTCTCAGTGATACTCACAGCAGGGTCGGGGAGCAGAGTATGGTCGATTCTTACAGGGCACCGCCCATCATCGAAGCTGTGATCGAATTGCAGTTTGCGGATGCTGTGCCTTTTGAAACCATCCAGAAGAAGATCGCTCGTTTCGGGCGGCATTATCCCCGGCACGACATCAATATCGACTTCCAGGCTCATTTCTCCCCGGAAGAAGCATCGCTGACGCAGTCTCCAGCTGGATACCGGTTCCGCAACCAAAGCGAGCTAGA
Source organism: Pseudomonadota bacterium (assembly GCA_023433855.1). GTDB lineage: Bacteria > Pseudomonadota > Alphaproteobacteria > Rhizobiales > Rhizobiaceae > Neorhizobium. The sequence goes on from JAEYTV010000425.1 coordinate 8,047, forward strand.
GGTTCTTGTTCTTCAAATTAAATCCCTGGGCGTGGCGCAGCTTGCACCATACCCCGGCTGGGGGGCATTCCGGGGTCGTTTTGTCAGAGATTATGAGGCACACCAGGATCAGTTTGGGCGGAAATCCGTCGCGCGGGTGGGTATCAGGTTCATAAACAGGATCGATATACCGCAGGCCGAAGTAGTCATCCCTGATTATTTGAGCATCTTCCCGATGGCTCCGAACCTTGGGAACAGCATCGGTTTGTCTTTTGCCATCGAAACGACAAGGCAACTCGAGGATGCCCGTTACAATGTGACGCTGCGGGCGAGCACTGTGCAGTCGCCGGTACCGCAGATGATATCGTTCATGTTAGACATTGACCTCTTCCGCCAGGTTGAACTGCCGCAACGGCAAGACCATCTTCTAGCGATGCTAGACGAAATGAGAGACATCAAGAACTACATCTTTGAAGCATCCATCACTGACAAGACGAGGGAGCTTTTCCGTTGAACGCACTCGACTACCGCCATCTTGAGAGTGCCGCTCTTCCGCCTTTACCGGTCATCACCAAAGGTCAGGAAGCTCAAGAGGTTATCCGCAAGCTGTTTGATAAGGTCCGCAGCATATCTCCGGCGTCCGACGCAGCGCGCTTTAACACTGTAGGCCCGGCGCGAGCTGATGTTGGGTTGGAAGAAAAACTCTACAATTCACGAGCCGCATTCAAGATCTACGCCTCTGGCGTCTCCATGCACTTGGGTCGCGAATGGCTGGAGAAGCTGTTTAAGCAAATAGACAGCACACTTGATGTCGAGGAATGGGACCCAAGAGACCCGCCGCCGCAAATCAAGACAGCGAAGACATTTATCCGGATGCTGTTGATCCTGAAAGTGAGCAGGAAGCCTGGCATGGGCGTTTCGAATGCGGGTAATTTCGTGGCAGCCTGGTCCGCCGACGAAAACCGTCTGACGGTCGAGTGCTTCGCAGATGATCGTGTCCGGTGGGTGTTGTCCCGCAAGGATGGCGACAACGTTGAGCGTGCTGCAGGCGAAGGTAAGATCGATCGCCTTAAGGACTTTCTTGCCCCTTACAGGCCCGAAATCTGGTTCGAGTATGCCAAGTAACTATCTGCGTGACGAGGAGCGGATTGTTAGGTTTGTGCCTTGGTCAAAGCTCCGGAGGGATGAGGATGACAACGTTCTCGGGCCATTGCCCCAAGCCTTCGAGCTTCGCGAAGATGAAGAATACCTGTCGGTGACGTGGTGCGAATACTTTAACGGGGGCGACGACGAGCGACTGCGGTGCGCGATCGAAGCCGTTCGAAACAGCGCCCTTACAGTGGGGCGAAAGGCACGATTCGCGGTCGGGAACGTTGGTGACGTTCGAGAAGCAGTTGAGGGAAGACCGAACGCCAGAAAGCTCCGAATGATCCATCAGCCGGAGGACGACAACCAGGCGCACGCAGCGCTGCGGCATTGGCCCAGAAGCGACCACGATCTGCTGGCGTTGCTTGCTGAAGATGCGTGGTCCGGCTGTATGGATGCCACGGCGGCCGACGCACTGCCTCTGACGGAATGCTCGATCGGCCTACGAGGCATGGAAAAATGAGGTAAGATGACCAACACTCCAAAAGAAGCAGTCGGTGCCGGTCTTGCCGGACAGGGCGGTGGCGGCTGCCGCTATAGTAATGCTTCTCAAGCTAGGGCACTGAAGGTTTCAGCGTCGTCTGTTGAAAGCAGACGTCACCCTTTGTCGGTTGCAGTGGAGAACACTGCCAGCTGTGCAGCGAACGCCCGCTGGAATGCTGGTCGCGCCTCGCCGCGTGACACATAGCCCAAGACGTTTGGGTGTTCCTCCAGCAAGCCCGAGCCCCCCAGCCGGCGCAGTACCGTAATCATCAGCAGGTCGCCAGCGCTGAACTGGCCATCAAGCCAGTCGCGCTCTGCAAGGCTGTGTGAAAGTTCGCTAAGTCGGTTTCGAACCCGATCGTCGAGCATGGCCAGGCGCTCCACATGCCACGGCTTCTCGCTCTCCAGCAGCACGGCCATGCTACGCTCCACAATTGGAGGCTCGATCGTGCTCACCGCCGCAAACATCCAGGCGATGGCTCGTGCGCGGGCGTCTGGATCGTCCGACAGCAGGCGAGCATGCCGCTGGGCGATATGAAACACGATGGCTCCTGACTCGAACAAGGTGAGCGCGCCGACCTCATAGGTTGGGATCTGGCCGAAGGGTTGGATCGCGCGATGCACCGGCTCCTTCAACTCCGCGAAAGAAAGCAGGCGAACCTCGTACGGCTCGCCCGCCTCCTCCAAAGCCCAGCGCACGGCCATGTCGCGCGCCAACCCTCTGCCACGATCGGGTGACTGCGCAAAAGCGGTGACGGTAGGAGCCATCCAGATAGCTTTGCATAACGAATGTCCGCTTACAAGCTTCGCTCATCCGAAAGCGGACGGGTCGCTTTCACCCGATAGCAGCCGTGAGGACACTCCCTTAACGAACGGCGGCTTTCCGGCTCGGCAAGTGACAGGGCAAATGACCGCTATGCAGGCGCAAAGCGGAAGCTTCATCGTCGGAGCGCGTAGGTCTGCTTGAAGCCGAACGCCGGCCCCACCACCCCAACAAGCGGGCCCGTCCGGCAAACAATAAAGCCCGCGTCAATCCCCCGACGCGGGCTTCATCAAGCTGAGCCTCTTCGCTGCTCAGTTGAACGAATGTACGCCTCCGTAACCGAGGGGCAAGTGGCCAAAAGGAGTAGGAAGCCGGCAGGTTGTGCTAGCTGGGCGCTACGTTCCGTCTCTTTGGGAGTGATATCCTCCCAGCCAGATGTAGACCCGCTCCGGCGTCTCATCGTTGAGGTAGGGGCAATCCCCGCGACCCCCGTTGGCTGCTGCTGCCTTCCCGTCATCGAATATCCTCTTCCGCTCTTCGAGGGTGAGGACCAGGCGAACAGGTTCTACCAGAGTTTCAGGATGATCTTCATTGGACATGGGCCGGGAGTCACTTTCGCCATTCTGATGAGAATGTCATGTTTGCTTCATAGACCACGGAACTCGCCTCGTCCCTCACAGTAATCCGGACCTCTGCAGCCTGGACGCCCGGGATCTCGTCTCTAGCGATGTCTGTCAGGATAATCGCCGCATGCATGGGTACTGCATCGGCAGATAGCAGGTTGAGGCCTTGCTGGTCTTCTTCCAGGCCGTGGCCGTTGATCACGTCGAAGTAAAATCGAGGCATGCATTCACCATGTATCCAATTCCTTCCGATTTCGCAGAGCGGTAATTTGTTCCAGGCTGTCCGCGAAGCGGTGGGAAGAGCGACCCACGGGGGCGGGCCATCTCTTCCCGTGCTGCCCTGTGATCATGCAGCACTGCTGGATACCCAGCTGAAACTTGAGGGAGCGTTAACGCCGCACGCTACGTCAGCAAAGAACCCGGTGGGGTTGTGAGGGTTCTTTGCTGATCAAGTGAGGGAACAGGAACCCTCAATCGGTTTTCAGCACCGTTCCATGAAAGTGCTGTGACGATTCACGGCTACCGCCAGAGAAGTGGATCGTCCTTGCCGTTCACGTTTCGACCACGTTCAAGCCAGCCTCGAATGCTGCCAGGATGAAGGCGCCTCTGGCTGTGCACGCCGGTTTCGCTCCGGAGAACACCTGAAGAAAGGCTTCCATCGCCCCAGCGTACATTGGTCCCGATGATATTGGCCAAGACTCTGTCATCGCCGCGTAGGCGCCGGCTGTCGTGTAGATCCTTCGGTG
>JAEYTV010000575.1 GCA_023433855.1 Pseudomonadota bacterium
TTCCAGCCAGTTCCCTACCTCGACGGTTGCCGAGGAGAGCGGACTGACACTGTCGAAAACAGGAATGCTGCTAGGTCCGCCGCCTGGCTGCTCCCGCGGCAGGAAAACCTCAGACGATGCTCTGTACCCATGTCTTGCTTCTCCGTTCCCAAGCATATGGCGGCCGTCTCGGCACGACAACCTTACCGCTTCACCTCCCAGGTGGTCACGCGCTCGCCTGTCGTCGGGTCTTTCCCGTCCTTCAACTGGATCCCCTGTTCCGACAGGTCGCTGCGGATCTTGTCGGCTTCGGCGAAGTTCCGGGCCTTCAGCATCTCGAGCCGCATCGCAACCAGCGCATCCACCGCCGAGGCCAAGGCCTCGTCCACTTCCGTCCTCCGCGGCAACACGCCCATCAGGCCCGCGCTTGCGGCGAAGGTCGCAAGCAGGGTCCGGTCGGCATTGGTCTCCTGTGCCAGCGCGTGCAGTGCCTGCACCGCAGCGACCGTGTTAAGGTCATCGGCAAGCGCATCGACCACCGTATCGCAAGGCGCGACGTCAGAAGCGTCCGCGGCCGGCCACTTCGCCAGAAGGCGCTCCGCTTCCTCGAGCCGCTTGACGGAGAAGTCGATCGGCTCCCGGTAATGCGTCATCAGCATTGCGAGCCTCAGTACCTCGCCCGGCCATCGCCGCCCGCCGAACTTCTCGGTGTGAAGCAGATCGAAGATCGTGATGAAGTTGCCCTCGGATTTCGACATCTTGCGCCCTTCGACCTGAACAAAGCCGTTGTGCAGCCAGACGTTGGCCATCACCTTGGTGCCGTGGGCGCAGCGTGACTGCGCGATCTCGTTCTCGTGGTGCGGGAAGATCAGATCAAGTCCGCCGCCATGGATGTCGAACACTTCGCCCAGATAGCGCTGGCTCATCGCCGAGCATTCTATGTGCCAGCCCGGCCGGCCCCGGCCCCAGGGACTGTCCCAGCCCGGCTCGTTGTGAGCCGATAGCTTCCACAGAACGAAGTCGCCGGGGTTCTTCTTGTGGGCGTCGACCGCTACCCGCGCCCCGGCCTGCTGCTCGTCGAGCCGGCGCTTGGAAAGCTGGCCATAATCGAGCATCGACTTCGTATCGAACAGCACTTCGCCGGCGGCCACATAGGCATGGCCGCGGGCGATCAGCTTCTGGATGATCTCGATCATCTGCGGGATATTGTCGGTAGCGCGCGGCTCCATGCTCGGCTTGAGGCAACCGAGTGCAGCAACGTCCTGATGATACTGGGTCTCGGTCCTTTCCGTCACGGCGCGGATCGCCTCGTTGAGGGGCAGGCCGGGATGGTCACGCAAGGCGCGCGCGTTGATCTTGTCGTCGACGTCGGTGATGTTGCGCGCATAGGTGACGTGGTTTTCGCCGTAGACATGCCGAAGCAGCCGGTAAAGCACGTCGAAGACGATTGCCGGTCGGGCGTTGCCGATATGGGCATAGTCGTACACGGTCGGACCGCAGACATACATGCGCACGTTCAAGGGGTCGATCGGCTGGAACGCAGCCTTCTCGCGGGTCAGCGTGTTGTAGAGCCTGAGCGGAGCGCTCATCGAAAATTCTCCCGAAGTCCTGCAGCCGAGCGTCCGGCGAGGCCGGGTCGTTTGTCTTCAAGGCTTTTCAAGAGACGATAACGGCCGGGCCAGCGAATACGCTAGCGAATAATCATCCCGCAAATGGAAATCGCCGTTTTCATGCACGACGTTATGGCTCGGCGCGAGAGCTTGGTCAAGGCCTTGGAGGAATCCAGCCGGCAGGGGCAGCTCCGATCGCAGGCGCCGTGCGTGGCGGTATTATTCCGGGGCCCTGAAATCGACGAACCGGTTCTCCCGCACCAGGAACAGCCGCCCGCTCTCCGTCATTTCCGGAGAGGCCAGGAAAAGCATCTTGTCGGCGACCTCGGAAGGATGCGGCAGGGTTCGCGGGTCTTCGCCGGGCATGGCCTGGGCACGCATAGCGGTACGGGTAGCGCCGGGATTGACGAGGTTGACCTTGAGGGGCGTGTGTTCGGTCTCTGCCGCCCAGATCCGGCCCATGGTCTCGATCGCCGACTTCGAAATCGCATAGGCTCCCATGAAGGGGCGGGGGGAGCTGGCGACGCCGGAGGAGAGAAGAAGCGCTCGTCCCGCGTCGGACTTCGTCAGCAAGGGCTCCACCGAGCGGATCAGCCGCCAGCTGGCTGTGACATTCGTCAGCATCGTTTTTTCGAACACCTTCGCCTCGATATGGCCGAGCGGCGAGATGACGCCCAGAATGCCGGCATTGGCGACCAGGATGTCGAGTTTGCCCCACCGCTCGAAGATGGATGCACCGAGCTGGTCGACAGCGGCCATGTCCGTCAGATCGAAGGGAACTAGCGTCGCGGTGCCGCCTGCAGCCTTGATCGCGTCGTCCAGGTCTTCCAGCCCGCCGACGGTCCTTGCTGTTGCGATCACATGAGCCCCGGCCTTTGCGAGCGCCAGCGCGGTGAAGTAACCGATACCCCGCGACGCGCCGGTGACCAGCGCGATCCTGTTCGTCAAGTCGATGTTCATCTGCTCACCTCGTCACGTCGCAGCAAAATCGAAGGCTGCGTTTGCGCAGCCTTCTAGAGGGTTTGATCCCGATTGCAAACGGTCCCGTGGTCTTAGCCGTTGCTGGCGAGCACCGATACCTTGCGGCCCATCGTCTCGCCTTCCCGGTCGAGCAGGCGAGTGGGATAATCGCCCGTAAAATAATGATCGGTGAACTGCGGACGCGCGTCGTTGCGATCCTCGCCGCCGACGGCGCGGTAAAGACCGTTGATCGACTGGAACTCCAGCGAATCGGCGCCGATATACCGGCACATCGCGTCCAGGCTGTCGTACTGGTTGGCGATCAGCTTGTCCCTGTCCGGAGTGTCGATGCCGTAG
>JAEYTV010000590.1 GCA_023433855.1 Pseudomonadota bacterium
ATCCGGAGTAAGGTCGGGCGTATTTCCAAGCCCCCGCCCATGGTACTGACGGCCAACATCGAAGCGTGGGTGCGATGGGCAATGGCGGCGGTAGCGATGGGGGTCATGTTCAGGCTCCAGAGGTCACAGCAGGCACAGCGGATCGGGGGCCGGAAATGGCCGAGGGGAGATCAGAGCTGTATGCGTATCATCCTGAACATGATCTAGGTTCTTATCTGGACTTTTCGCAGGAGTCGATCGAAAGAGGCCTAAAAGGTTAATTTCGATGAGAGGTCGAAGACCTTTACTGGCGATCCGTGCGACCCGCGACTGCTTTCGGCCCGGAGCAATCATATCGCGACGTCGACTGGGTAAGCTTCGAGAATTAGGTCAACGACATCGTTGATGCTTATGTCTGACGTATCGATCCACGTGCCTATTCGCGGGGTTTCGGCCATAAGGGCTTCGGCAAGGATATCAGGGGGAAACCTTTCGGAATAACCGCTCTTATTTCGCTCGCGATCCCGCTTTGCCAACGACTGTACGGATGGCGTCAAGACGACAACGCGGGGAGAGAGATCGGTGAGCCGCTCAAGAGCCGACAGAAGATCGCTCCCGATGAGGATGTCTTCATAAATGACCGCGAAGCCGGAATTTGCAAAGCGGCGCACCGCATCCGTGGATAGCTGTTGCCTGAGATGAAGCTGAGCCTTCGCGTCGGCATTGAGGACCGGGCCTATATCGGCTTTGCCGTTGATCATCATACGCAAGAACGCATCGCCTTCGACATATGCCGATCGCACCAACCGCTTGGCGAGGGCCATTGCGACGGTGGATTTGCCTGCCGCCATGGCTCCAGTGATAACAAAAACAGGTGAGGGCATACAATCTACGCTTCGTTTCGGACCTCGCGGTTATATCGACTGGCGGACCCGAAGTGAATGGCCGCTCATGGCGCATCACCGTCATGAATTAGGTTGGCACGATTGCGCCTATCAGCAGTCGACGTGACGCCGCGGATGACCGTCAGGCGTCCTCGAATGCGGCAGCAAAACGCAACTCCCCCTGCGGAACAGCACCACAGAAGACGATCCTTTGGACAAAGTCGGGGTTGAGGTTCTTGTACGTCATAAGACCGTCACTTTTGAAGCCGAAGCGGCGATAGGGCCCCGGATCGCCTATGAGCGCGACACCGTTTGCACCACGCTGGCGCATGGCTTCAAGCCCTCTTTCCACAAGGATTCTTCCGATGCCTCCGCGTTGACGATCCGGCTCTACTGCTATGGGACCAAGTCCGAACCATCCTTCATGATCGCCAGCGATGGTGACCGGTGAGAACGCCACGTGTCCCACGACTTTCCCATGGTCCTCTACAACTAGCGAGACCGTTAGATCGCCTGCCTCTCGTAGGGACCGGATGATCCCCGCTTCAGAGCCATCGCTGTACGGCATCGGTTCAAAAGCCCGTCTCGTCAGGTCATCGATTTGCTCAATGTCTGAGGGTCGCTCATCGCGGACGATCATATGTGAGGCTCCAGCTTCGATTTCGCGCATGAATACATATCATCCCCCTTGCCTTATACCCTTCTTCGCGCCTTTGCCCGCACATTCGCTCTTTCCACTGTTCGCTTTTTCCCGAGACGCGATGATGGATGTTAGCGTTTGATGGCGGCGGAGAGCATCCGGTTTAACAGCCGATAGACGTGTCACCGCGCTTGGACCAGCTTCCAGCCATTCCCGAAAGGATCTCGGAAGCTTGCGTCCACAGAGCCATGACGGACAATTGGCTCCTGCACGAACTCGACGCCGCGGCTGCCCATCTTCTCGAAGGCTGCCTGAACGTCTTTGACGACGAGAACGAGCGGCGGCATCGCCCCCTTGGCTACCGCTTCTTGTAGACCTTGCGCGGTTGCCTCATCGACCATGGGCGGCTGGGGGCGAAACAGCCCGAGCTGGAAATCCTCCTGGCCCGGGTGCTGGACCGTCAGCCAGCGAAAGTTCCCATTACGAGCATCCGTATGGACGCGAAAGCCAAGTTTATCGACGTAGAATTTTAGAGCCTCATCCTGATCATGGACGTAGACGCCAACGACCTGAATACCATTTTCCATGAGAACCTCCATTTTCAGGCGTTCTGTCTAACGCCTTTCGCCAGACGACGCTTCTCCGAAACTGCGGTCTTGAGATGCGGCCGTTGCGCAGCACTCACGAAGCAGTTGGGCACCAAGAAAAGTGCCTGATCATGGACCCTCAGTCGACGGCGCAGGGATGTCGGCTTTTCGCCCATGATGTCGCGGAATGTACGGCCGAAGGTACCAATACTCTCCCATCCCAACTGCATCGCTATGTCTATGACAGGGAGCTCCGTCTCCCTCAGCAGGGCGGCGGCACGTTCGACCCGCCGCGTGAGCAGGTAGCGATGCGGGGGAACGCCGAACGCATCACGGAATGATCGAGCGAAGTGCGCTTCAGACACGCCGCTGACGTTTGCAAGTTGGGAGACAGTCCACGCCTGGTGCGGTTCCACGTCCATCCGATCTTTCGCCCGCAGCAAGCGCCGAAGCAATTGGAATCTTTTGTTCACCGTCGTCTCCGTCCCATTCAGGAGGCGTGTCTTCATGGCCTCATTAAACAGGTCTGGACACTGCAGGCAAGGCACCAAAGCGCACCCTAAAGCCCGTTTAGATGTATCTTGTGCGAGATCTTAAGGTCGCTGCGACCGTTAGATGACGCCTGTCAGCACATCGCGGTCATGTGGGATTGCCCAGGGGAATTAGTTGTTCAATGATGCTGATCATCGCAAACGGCAAAGGGAATCGATTTAGCGGACCGCTGCTGGCGCTTCTGCGCCCGGACTCCAGAGCATTTTCTAGCTACTGAGGGAGAGAAGCAGCGTCGTACATGGATGCGAACTCGGCGGTCGGCGGGATCGGCTTGATGACATCGATTAGGACGCCATTGGGATCGGCAGTAATGAAATGCCGTTGCCCGAAGTCCTCATCACGAAGTTCGAGACGAATGGGAAGACCGGAAGCCTTAATCCGCTCATACACGCCGTCAACGTCTTCAACCTCGAAATTGAGCAACAACCCGGAGGCGGTGCCACGGGAGCCATCGGGAATCGTACCATGACTTCCCTGGAGAACGGCTAGAGCTACATGTTCGCTCTCCTGCGCTTGCAGGTGAACGTACCAGTCGGCGGAAAACAACGGCTCGAAACCGAAGTGGTTCACATAGAAACGGGCGGTTGCGGCAACATCATCCGTCATGATGACAGGGTAGTAGCTGGTAATCCTCATCGCTATCGCTCCTCACGAAATCATGTTACATTCAGGCTGAATGTTTTTAGATGCATTCTGTTTGTATGTAAAGGAGGGGCTTTGGCGAGAAGTAATAAGGAGCGGACGGAAGCGACGCGAAATGCTCTTCTCGACTCCGCAAGAGAGCTCTTCGTGAGTAAGGGCTATGCCGACACCGCAACCCCAGACATCGCCGCCTTAGCAAAGGTCACGCGAGGTGCCCTCTACCACCACTTCCCTGACAAGAAGGCATTGTTTCGGGCAGTTGCTCAGAGGGAGAGTTCTGCTGTCGCTGCCGAAATTGAGAGACGCTCCTCCCTCGCATCGCACCCGCGTGACGCTCTGCTTGAAGGAGCATCGGCATACTTTGATGCCATGGGCGTGCCGGGACGTACGAGACTGCTGCTGGTGGAAGCGCCAGCGGTGATTTACGAGGATAAGGCTGAAGACACGCTGAAAAGGGGGCTGTCCGAGCTTCTGGGGCAGTCGAGCGTGTTGAATCTTGTCGATCCCCTCACGCTGATGCTCTCGGCCGCCTTCGATCGCGCTGCATTGCAGGTGGAGAGAGGAGCCGATCGCCAACAGCTTCAGCAAGCTATAATGGCGCTGATCGACGGCCTGTCAGCTTATGGCGCTGCAGAATCATGAACTGTTCCGGCTGGTCATCGCGATAGGCCTCATGACGGCGTGTTCATCGTGGCGGCGGCACTGGCAGGGTTCGAACTGGCGCTGGCGCATAACCTCTGGTTCGTCCTCGGCATGAGCCCGCTCTAGGCAAGTGGTTCATGTTGCCCTTTGTCATCGCGGCGTCAGTGGGCCGCCCTATGGCGGCTGTTTCGCCACCCGCTTCGCCTTATGGCTCGTGGCGACGCCGTCCATGGCGGTATGGCCCTCGCAGTCTACAGCATCGCTTAAGCTGACTTTGCCCATGACGGTGCACCACTACTTGAGCATGCCACCGACACGAAGTCGAGGAAGGGAGGAGAAGGACGATCGGTGATCGGCTCGAATGACCGGTGTTGGCGCTTTGCGGACGAAGCGCAATGACAGCTACCTCGCAACGTTTTCACTAACCCGGTCAATGTCAGCGGCATTATGGAATGGCGACCTGATTTTCTGTTTCAATTCAGAACCGTAAGTCACTTTTGGTGGTCTTTGCTACCTCATGCCGGAAAAGCTCATGAGAGCGGACTGAAGGCACTACACGTCAGCACACGTCGCCCTTGTTGGACGATCAGATAGTGGCTACCGGCATCCGACAGACGCATCGCCAGATACTTGGAAATCAGAAAGAACCCCTGAAAAGAAGGCAATAGCCTAATCCTCGGGCGTGTGCAGGGCATTTCGTGAGGGCGAGCGCTTGTTTCTCTCATGGCATGCTAGGTCGTTTCGCATGAAGGAACTGATATTCGACACGATCGCCGTCCGAGCCCGGGAAATCTGGCACAGGTATTTCCGGGGCGTGGCGGTGTCCGTCCTCATCGCGCTCGCCGCCGCGTTTCTTTCGGAGCACTACGGTGCGCCTGCGATGTTCCTGGCGATCCTGATCGGCCTCGCCCTGCCTTCCTGTCGGATGATCCCGATACCGCTACTGGCCTCGAGTTCGCGTCCCGCAGCTTTCTTCGGATCGGGGTTGCTCTACTCGGAGTCCGCATAAGCGCGACAATGATCGGAGAACTCGGTTTCGGCCTGATACTGATCGTCCTGGCCGCAATGGGAGCAACGCTGGCCTTCGGCTTCCTGTCCTCCCGGCTTCTTGGCCAGGATGCGCCGTTCGGGGCCCTGACTGGAGGAGCCGTTGTGATCTGCGGGGCGTCAGCGGCGATGCCGATCGCGGCGGTCCTCGGACGTTCGCGTTCGGAGGAGGCGGAACGGGAACTGGCCTTCGTCGTCATCGGAATCACCATGCTCTCGACCATCGCCATGATCCTCTATCCCATCATCGCGACCATGATCGGGCTCTCCGATCTCGCGACAGGAATATTTCTGGAAGCGACGATTCACGATGTCGCTCAGGTCGCGGGCGCAGGCTTCTCGGTCAGTCCAGCGGCCGCCGAAACCGCGATCTTCGTCAAGCTGATCCGCGTCAGCATGCTGGCACCCATCGTGTTTTTGAGCGCCATGCTCTTCAGCAGAGACCGGGCGGGCGGAAAGTCACCGGGCCGTTGACGAGATTGGCGTATGCGATCGGCCCGTGGCCGCGGGCGGCGAGCTCTCTGCAGACATGGGAGCTAATGTAGCCAGCGCCGCCGGTGACAAGAATGTTATTCATCCTGGGCTCCGGCGTTCTCGGTGGGAGTGAATTTGGATTATATCAACAGTCGGTGATATAATAGATTGTTGACCGGATCGCCAGCCGGGCGGCAGGCACGATCGTGATCGAGAAGCGTTGGACCAGGGCGGCATTCTCTCACTGACGATGAGAAGTACTGGCCGGTCCCCGCGAGGAGAAATGGTAATGAGAGGTAGATTAATGGGCTTGGCGACGGCAGTCTCACTTCTGTGCGGCAATCCTGAGACGCTGGCAGCCGACGCAAATCCATCGATGCCATCGACCGATCCAAGCAACTCGGCGGAGCAGGTCGTTCTCGGTGTTTATGATCCCCATGCCCAATTTTCCCGGTCTCCCGATGTCGATATCGAGCACATTTTCATTTATTGGCAGACGCTGGACGCCGGAGAGTTCAGCCGCCGACTTTCCAATGCGCAGAACCAAAACCGCGCGATCATGGTAACCGTTGAACCGTTTACCAAAGCCCTCAACTGGCGTGACGGCGGAGATCGGCTGTTCCTCGACATTACCTCCGGCGCGTTCGACAACGAGATCGACACGCTCTGCGGCCTGATGGCCGAGTTCGATGGCGCTCTCTACGTCCGGTGGGGCCATGAGATGGAGGATCCGACCGGCCGTTATCCATGGGCGAGAAAGGACAAGGAGGGCTACAAACAGGCTTATCGGTACTTTGTCGATGCCTGTCGCCGCAAGGTTCCGCAGGCCGCGTTCATCTGGTCGCCCAAAGGTGAGAGGAACCTAGCCCTCTATTACCCCGGCGACGCCTATGTCGATTACGTGGGGCTGGCCGTTTGGGGGCTTGAGGCACTCGACCAGGACCAACACGGCGGCTGGCGCGACTTCTCAGAAACCTTTCAAGAAAAATATGATCGCGTCGCCAGGTTCGGTAAGCCAGTCTACATTGCCGAACTCGGTGTGGCAGGAACCACTCAATATAGGCAGGCTTGGTTTCGAAGCCTCTATGCAATTATTGCAATACCCGATAAATTTCGCTTGCTTAGCGGCATTGTTTACTTCAACGACATGGAACCGCACCCATGGCCCCAAGGCTTTGGTAGCCCTGACTGGCGCATCGGTGGTAATTGGTTCGCCGACGCGCGTCTTAGAGACTAAAAGCGCCGAACCGTCGCCGGATTGCAGCCAAGCGGGAGGGGTTTCCGCATAGAGACCCTTTCCGATTGTCTCTTCGAACGAGGCTCGCCGATCAGCCGCGTTGAGGCCGTCGCGTATATATCGGCGCGTTTCGTACGACCCGCCAGTTTGGCCTTCCGAGGCCGTAGGGCCAAGGCCAGACCTCCCTGTCGTTGAAGTAGACGACTTCCTCAAGCGCCGGGTATTCGGGATACTTGCGGGTAACCTCCTCGACCCATTTCGTGAGGTAATCCTTGCCGCCTTCGTAGCCCAGTTCGGCGACCCAGATCGGCTTGCCGAACCCGACGGACAAATCGTAACCCTGTTTCAGGCTTTCGGCGAAGGAGCGCGGTGCGCCATATTCTCTCTTGTCGAATGGCTCGTAGCCAAACACGCTGAGGCCGACGATGTCTACGAACTTGTCACCGGGATAGTAAGCTTGGAGATTCTTCTCGCCACGTGGGGACCACATCATCTTTGCTTCCGGCAGCGTCTTCTTGACGATCGAGTGCATGCGCCGGAAGGCCTTCACGTAATCTGCCGGTCGCCATAGCGACCAGGG
>JAEYTV010000595.1 GCA_023433855.1 Pseudomonadota bacterium
TCCACAAACTCTTCGCAAATTTCCCGAAAGGTCTCATCTCTTTCGAACAGCCTTCTGATGGCCAGCTCGAAATGAGGAAATCGTCGGATCGCTGCTAGGCGGGCTTTTTCGGCGTCCGTCGCTGCCCCTCCAGTTGAGTGCCCGACTTTACCGTTCTCTAACAAGTGCGCCACGATCGACAGGTAAGTTACGTGTTACACGTGACTTATCATCTGTTCGGTCTGTGCTTCCGTAATCCCGTGCCCCGTGAGGTGAAGAGGTTTAAGAGCAACTTTTGTCAGCGGAACTAGCGCTTGGCCCAAGGCTCACCTGCATCGTACCAAGCGACTGAGCCACGTTAATTACATGAACACACGTGCATTGACACGCGATTTACGTAGAGTGAGGTTACTTGCGATCGTCGAACTACCGATAGTCGCTCATAGAGCGTGAACTACAGCATCGATGGAGGAAGATGTGATGCCTCGTCCAACGTGGAAGGCAGCGTTGCTTGCGTCTGCGGCCTCGCTGTCGATTATTTCGGCTGCAAGCGGACAGGAACGGAACGCCTATTTCGGCGAAACTCACGTCCACACCGGCTGGTCATTCGACGCATACATCTTCGGCAACACCAAAACGTCGCCGGCAGACGCCTACAAATACGCCAAGGGGCAGCCCATCAAGCATGCGCTAGGCTATGACATCAAGATCGAGACGCCGCTCGACTGGATGGGCGTCACCGACCATTCGGAATATGTGGGCGTTATGGCGCTGGCGAATACGCCCGGCTCCGACATTTCCAAGCTGCCGATTGGCCAGAAGCTGATCGTCCACAATCGCGAGGACATCCAGAGGATCTATCTCTGGCTCGGCACCACTATCACCGACGGAAAGCCCATCAAGGAGCTGATCTCGCCCGAAGTGGCCGGATCCGTCTGGAAGCAGAACAACGACATGGCCGATGCCGCCAACGAGCCGGGCAAGTTCACGGCGTTCTGCTCCTACGAATGGACGTCGACGCCGAACAACCGCAACATGCACCGCAACGTGTTTTTCAAGGATTGCGCCAAGGTACCGCAATTGCCCTTCAGTTCGATCGATTCCAGCGATCCTTCGGATCTCTGGAACTGGATGGACGGGCAGCGCAAGGACGGCAACGAACTTCTTGCCATATCCCACAACGCGAATCTGTCCGACGGACACATGTTCCCGACGGACGTGGACGAGAAGGGGCGGCCCATCGACGCCGCCTGGGCGGCATCGCGCGACCGCAACGAACGCCTGAGCGAGATCAAGCAAATCAAGGGCGCATCGGAGACCCATCCGACGCTGTCGCCCAACGACGAGTTCGCCAATTTTGAAATACTGACCTATCTGCTCGGCGACCCGGCCGGACGTTTCCCGCAGGTGCCCGGCAGCTACATCCGACAGGCCCTGAAGGACGGCCTGTCGATGAACGAGGCCAAGGGCTTCAACCCTTACAAGACCGGCTTCGTGGGCGGCTCGGATTCGCACAACACCGGCGTGCCCTATCGCCAGGATAACTTCTTCGGTGGCCATGTGCTGAATGACGGCGAAATCAAGCAGCGCATGTCGGGCTACGTCTTTGCCGGTCTCGACGTCCGGCTGGAGAATCCTGCGGGCCTGACGGGAATCTGGGCCGAGGAAAATACCCGCGCATCGCTGTTCGATGCCATGGCCCGCAAGGAAACCTTCGCCACAAGCGGACCGCACATCAAGGTCCGCTTCTTCGGCGGCGCCGACCTTGCCGCCGCCGCGGACCAGGCGGACTGGGTGAAGGCCGCCTATGCCGGCGGCGTGCCGATGGGCGGTGATCTCCAGCCGCTCGGCGAAGCCAAGGCGCCCTCCTTCGTCGTCTGGGCGCTGAAGGACCCGACCTCGGGCAATCTCGACCGCATCCAGATCGTGAAGGGCTGGTCGAAGAACGGACAGAGCTTCGAGAAGGTCTTCGACGTAGCCTGGGCCGGAAACCGCGCACCCGATCAGTTCACTGGCGAACTGCCCCCGATCGGCAGCACGGTCGACATCTCGAACGCCACCTACACCAACACGATCGGCGGCGTGGAGCTGAAGAGCGTCTGGACGGATCCGGAATTCGACCCGAGCGTCGACGCATTCTACTACGCTCGCGTGCTTGAAATCCCGACCCCGCGCTGGACGACGATCCAGGCCAGGGAACTTGGCATCGCGCCGCCCGACAATGTCGCGGCCACGATCCAGGAGCGCGCCTGGAGCTCGCCGATCTGGTATACGGCCACGCAGGACCTGAGGGCCGCGTCCAAGGGGACCACGGTAGCCGACCTGAAGTCGCAAGGCGCCACCACGCTCGACGACGCGGCGCTCAACGACCTCATCGTCGGCAAGTCGACCTGGGTCCGCAACAATGTCACCGGCGAAGTCTTCAGCATCGCCTGGACCGGGACGGGACAGCGCCTGCTGTCCAACGTCAACGGCACAACTCCGAGCCCGAGCGAGATCGGCGACGTCCTGCATGGCGGCCTGACCGGCCAAGGCACAGCTTACGCCATCAAGGATGGTGCAATCGTGACGACGCTCGGCAACATGCCCTACGAAGTGACCGTGTACAAAGTCGGCGACAAGTATCTCGCGGCACGGAGCAACGAGTTCGGTTTTGCCAACTACGAGGTCGTGCCGACGCCGCAAATGCTCGACCCGTTAGGTGAGCAGAAGTCGCCGTTCTAAGCAACTGAGCGGAAGGCCCAGGCTACGGCCTAGGCCCTGCCGAAGGCGCGGTTTCGAGTGGTCACCATGCGAACGCTGAGATTGCTGGTCTGCCTTGCAGTGGCGATGGCCGCTGCCGTCGTCGAAGGACAGGCCTGCGCGATCTGTTTCTCCGGCACCATCGTCACGCCCGGAC
>JAEYTV010000631.1 GCA_023433855.1 Pseudomonadota bacterium
GTCCGAACTCGAGTTCGATACCTTGGTTATGAAGGCAAGGACCGTCGCGTTGAATTCGTCCGGACGCTGTAGCGGCGCAAAGTGACTAACACCTGGCAGAATAATCGATTCGGCCCCCGGAATAGCGTCAGCCAGGTAGTTGGCATGCTCCCGCTTGATGAATTCGTCATGCTCGCCGAGTGCGATGGTGACAGGCACATTGACGGCGCCAAGGTCCTCTTTGGTATAGTTTGGCTGGGTTCGCATCATCAGCCCCACCGCGCTGACGAACTGGTCGAAGTCGGCTGGTGTGGCGGAAAGCATGGCGTAGTCTTTCCTATGGCGACTGAAGCAGCGATCGAGAAGCGGACTCGGCTCGATCTGCTTAGTGCCGCCAGGATCCATGTTGCAGGCAAAAAAGAAGACGCCCGCCACGCGTGCCGGTGCCGTGGAGGCAAGTACCAGAGCGATGCAGGCGCCGTCACTCCAGCCGACGAAGGCAGCCTTGTCGAGGGAAAGGTGGTCCATCACAGCCACGACGTCAGAAGCCATGAGTTCATACGAATATGGCTTGTCATCCCGGGTGCTGCGGCCGTGGCCGAGACTGTCGATCGTCACGACGCGGTGGCCCGCCGCTACCAGGGCCGGCACCTGATATCCCCAATTGCCGCTGTGGCCGAGTCCGCCGTGCAACAGGATAACGGGAGGGCCGTTGCCAAATGATGCATACCAGATCAGGGCTCCGTCATGCTCTACGCGACCCTCGCGATCGGGGGCGGGGAGAAGAGGGGCTCCATGCTCGGCAAACCGGGTAAGGTCGTCGTCATATAAATTCATATCGGATTCCGTGCTTTCGAGAGCCATGCGCGCTCTACTATTGACACATACCAACCGTAAGGTATGAATATTCTCATGTCTAGGCCAACCAAACATGCTCCCGAGCGCGGTGATGCCCGAACCCGGCTCCTGGAAGCTGCAAGGGACACCATCCGCGCCAAAGGCTTCGCCTCGGCCAGCATCGATGAGCTTTGCAAGGCGGCCGAGGTAACCAAGGGGGCATTCTTCCACAGCTTCGGCAGCAAGGAGGCCCTGGGAGTTGCAGCTGCGGAATTTTGGGCCAGGACCACCTCGGACTTTTTCGCCGCGGCTCCCTATCACCACCCTTCCGATGCGTTGGAGCGGGTGCTTGCCTATGTCGCTTTCCGCAAAGCGATCATCACGGAGGATCTGGCGGAGTCCAGCTGTCTGGTGGGGACGATGGCTCAAGAGACCTACATGACCTTTCCCAGCATCCGCGATGCGTGCGGAGCCAGCATGTTCGGTCATGCGTCGACGCTAGAGGCCGACATTGAGCTGGCTCGTCGTGAGCGCGGTGTTACGGATGATTGGACTGCCGAAAGTCTGGCTCGATACACGCAGACTGTTATCCAAGGAGGATTCATCCTTGCGAAAGCGGGGAATGACGCGGAGCTGGCGCGTGAAAGTCTTGCTCATTTGGAGCGGTATATTCGGCTTCTGTTTCGCGTTGCCGAGGGCGAGACGTGAGCAAGATCGATCGAAACGCAATCGAGCGCATGGCCTGCCGGCTTGAGGATGCCCGTCGTCTCACCCCGGGCGCCACCGCAAACGCCGTCAGTCTGTGGGTCCTCCGGGCCGCCAATCTCGCTGCTTCGTCTCAATGCTCTTGCCGATGCCCCCATCGCCCTCGAAATCCTCAAGACCGTCTACGGCTATGATGCCTTCAGGGGCCGCAGGCGCGCATCGTCGAGCATGTCATTGGCCGCGACAATGCCTTCGTGCTGATGCCGAAGGGTGGCGGAAAATCGCTTCGGCTACCAGGACCCCGCCATCGCCAGACCAGGTATCTGCGGTGTTTGAGCTATCCCGACTGCCTGTCGGACCCGAGATCGTCCGAATGCCCGGCCTTCAGGCGAGGCCACTGGGCAGTGGGGCGCTCGTCGGTAGTCATTCCTTCTTCGATTTGCGGCCAGCCCGAAGGCGAATCCTCCCAATCCTGCTGGCGTCCGAAGACCGTCAGGTCGAGGAGCCGGTAATTGTTGTCCATCGCCTCGACGCCACGGAGCGTCGTCCAGTACGTTTCGAAAACATCCGATGCCTGTCTCAAATAGCAGATGAGATACATCGTGCGGGCCTTGCGCCCATCCAGCAGGGTCTCCAGCGACGCCTCCGAAGCGGCGTACCACGGCATTTCCCAGCCCATAAAGTCATGATACCGGGCGCTCTCGTCGTATGGGCCCTGGCAAATCGTTGCGTAGGTGACATCCCTTGCGTGAAGGGTGGACAATTCGCGGATTTGCGACGTGAAGAAGGTGCACCCTTCGCACTGTTTCGATGCAGGACGGCCGGTGTACCACATGAAGTAGTACGCGATGAGCAATGTGCGTCCCTCGAACGCCTCCAGTAAAGTTACCGGCCCATTTTCGCCGATAAGCGTCGTTGCGCCATCGGCTTTCACCATCGGGAGCCGCCGGCGGGCGGCTGCAATTGCGTCGCCTTCATGCGTGTGCGCCTTCTCCCGGGCTCGCAGGATGTCCACTTCTGCCTGGTAGGTGGCGCGATCAACGACTTCAGGAACTGCAGATTCCACGTTTTTGTAAGGCATGATCGTCTCCTTGATGATTGGCGCAGGCCAGCACATTGTGCACAAATGGACCCGCGGCGTGGGGTCGGATGTTGCTAAGTTCGCAAGCGCGGTCCGAGCCGCGGAGCGGAACCTCGGTCGATCTTCACCCGTTGGAGGTGAAGCGCACCGGTCGGTAAGAGGCTCATATTTCCACACATCCTATTCAAGCGATACGCGCGTCAAAGCACGACCGGCCGGCACTGTTTGCTGGTGCCGGCAACGCACCGGCGACCTGGGCGGCGATGTCCGCCGCATACGCCTGGCGCAGCGCATATTCGGGCTACATGCCGGGGAAAAAGATCAGCAAGATCGAGGTCGTCTTCACTCCGCACCGAAACGTCCTGATGGAAGTGGACGAGAAAGTGGTCGAGGTGGACATTCCACCGGGAGGGACCTTCACTCGAACCCAGCAAGCGGCCGCTCTGCTTCGTCT
>JAEYTV010000067.1 GCA_023433855.1 Pseudomonadota bacterium
CCGTGGGAGATGCATTCCTCCATGCTCGCGAGCACGTCCTCCTCCCTGTCGCCCTCCACGAACACGATCCTGTCGGGGTGCAGGCCGACCTGGGCCAGCGCTGGCATGAAGAGGTCGGGCCTCGTCAGGCACCAGGCGACCTGCCCCCTCGTCCGCGCAGCTATACCAGCGGCCATGAGCGCGGCCGCGGCTCCGTCAACAGTGCCCGAGCCGCCCCCCGCGAACTCATGAAGCGCGCCATGAGCGAGGCCACCTCCCGGGAGGACGGCATCGATCTCCGGAACCCCGAATGGCAAAAACCCAGCCCTCTTCACGCCCTCCCCTTCGATCGAGGAGATGCGCTCACGCAGTTCAGCCAAGACCTGTTCCCGTAGGACAGCCGACATCGTTCGCTGAATCCTTCCGGCTAGCGTTCATTGGAAGACGACTTCATGTCGTCAAAATGCCTGATGTTCCTCTTCTGTTCCTTCCGAAACTGAGAGTCAAGCGGGCAGAAAATAGGAATACAATCTTACAACTTTAGCAAAAGCGAAGATTCTCGTTTCGAATCATATCGCTAGGATGCGCCGGTAAGTCACCGGCTTTACTAAAGAAATTCTCGTTTACGAATGACGAGCGGAGCAGGAGGACCTTGTAATCGTCGTCGGACGGGGTATTGTCGCAGCAGAAGCAGTGCTTGCACGGCCGCAGCCCGAACTCGCTCCCTGGGATCCCGATGGTTTTCTCTCTCAAGGCAATCACAGCACTCTTCCGCTGGAAGCGGGCTTCGCTAGCCATCGCCCTACACAAGTCGGGTTTCACACCTTCTGGCACCTCGCGCATCAAAGTCGGTGAGAGGCGGAACCGCGAGACACTCCAGCGCCGCGGCCGTAGCTGATCCCCTCTTCGTGCGTGCACGAAGTGCGTCAGGCCCGCGAACGGTTGAAGATCCTTTCTTCGAGCCGCGTTCGCGACAATCATTGAGCAGCCACGACCTTCGCTCGAGCTCTTCCCAAACATAGTTGCCCGCGGGTGGACACGAAGAAAAAGATAAAGCCGGTCAGATCTGTAGCTACTGCGGCTATAGAATTGATAGGCGGCCGGCTTGCACTGTCGCCTCAACCGGCTAAGGTTCAATCACGATCCGAGCGCGTTTCAACTTTAAGTATCATCGTCAGGAATAGGGCCTGGCTTCGAAAAGAGCTGCTCGAGCGTCTGCCTACGCGGCACGAAGACGATCTCGAAGCTCCCATCGACGTCGGCTACCATCTGCGGACCTTCGCGTCTGGCGGCATCTAACACTTCGCTGGCACGGGTCTCCAGATCGCGACGTTGCCAATCATTGCCGTGCGTCATCGGCTGGACCTCCCAACGGTTCCGTCTGATGGGTTCCCAGGCTGCCGACTGTATCGGCTAGACCCGGTGAGTTCGTGAAGAGCATGTTGTAGCCAGGATTCCGATCATGCCGGGCGACTTGTTGCTATTGGACACAGACATCGTGAGTTTGATGGGACGCCAGCGGCCTCCCCCTGGCCTACGGGAGTGGCTGGCAAGCCTAGACCCCAGGCGGCTGGCGATCAGTTTCCCGAGCTTAGCAGAGTTGCGACGGGGTGCACATCTCTTAGAGGAGACACATCCTAAGAAAGCGGCCGCGATCTCGGAGTGGGTGGACGAAGTGCTCGACACAGGTTTCCGGATGCTCCAGATGACGCCCCGCGTGGCAGCCGTCTATGCCAAGATGACGTGCACGCCGAGCCTGCGTTCGATGTGGACGGTTCAGCGGGGCGCGAAGCAAAACAGGCTCGGTCACGACCTCATGATCGCATCGGTGGCAATCGCGCACGATGCGCCGCTACTAACCGCAAACACGAGGGACTTTGGGAGGGTGCACGAGCTTTTTCGTCTCCCCGGGGTCTACAATCCCCTGCGTCGCGAGTGGTACGTGAAGCCGTGCCGCGAGGTCGAGCTTCCTCCATGGGAATCACACTCTCGCCTTGTGGATGTGCCGCTGCCCAGGATCCGGGGGAACGACGAGACGATCGTCCGTCACCGAAAGAGTAGCAGATGCGGTGCGCCGATCGCTCCGCCAGTCAAGGACTGCCTCAGAAGTCTCGTCCACGGCTACGGGTGCATAACGATGAACGACCCGAACGGGGCCTAACGCTTGCGGATCGGTGCGCGGAGCATGCGCACCGATCCGAGATATGAACGTCCGCGAGCCTGTCCCAATCCTGCACATGTGTAGGATTTAATTGAGCAAGGAGATGGAAATCCGTGAGGGCCGCAATACAACGATCGCTTCTTGCACCTCCACCATCTAAGAAAACCAAGGACGTGGCTCCGGTATGGAGCAGTCACGGATAGGAACAGAAGTAATGGCCACAGCAGTCATATCGATAGCCAGGCGGGACGGCCGCCGAACCGCGATCTAGGGCATCGGCATGATTCCGGCCGCCGCCCGACCGGGTCCGGCCGCCCCCCTTCGTTATCTCGACGAAACCAGGGGACACCAATGACTTCTTCAACCACATCCAATCCCTTCCACCTTTCACGAAGAGACGCTGACAGCTTTGCGCCCACGAAGGACGATACCGAGCTTACGTGGTTCGGGCGGCTTCTCGTGTTCGGTGTTGCTTCGGAGGACGAGGAGAATCCGGAGGACCAGGCCCCCGCTCCCAGGAAAACCGAATTTGGCTCGTTCTTCAGCAACTCCACAATGCACTGAGGAGGCCCTGACCATGAACGCTCGCATCGTCATCGAGACCTATCACTCGCTGCGCCACGGCTTCGACCCGTTCAAGGTGTCGGATGTTCTGACAACTTTCGCCGAGATTGACAGCGGCTATATGGGTGGCCCCATCACGACCGAGGAAGGAGGCGGCCAAATACGAGCCTTCGCCTGAGGAGCAGGCGGGCTTGGATGTAACCTACGAGATGGTGCCGAGCGACATGCATCGAACCTTCTCCATGAAGTCCACTACCTCCTGTCGCCTGGCGGCGCGATATCCTGGACGTCCGATCATCCTGTACTTCGAGAGCCTGTTTGAGTTCGAGTGCGCCCAGTACTTCTGGGCGCGCGCTGATGTCGTGGATCTCAAGACCCAGCAGTTGGTGCTCTACACG
>JAEYTV010000105.1 GCA_023433855.1 Pseudomonadota bacterium
GCGCCCGCCTCCTGCTCCTTCAGCATCCCGATGATCTGTTCCTCTGTGAACCGTGAGGCTCGCATCGTCCGTCTCCGTGATCGACGGACTCTACCTAAATCTGGAGGAGGATCAGGGGCTCAGGTCACCAAGCCTATCTCTGGCCCCTGATCTCTGCGCTTCGGGCGGCTTTGTTCGATCGTTTCGTTGCAGAAACTTCCGAAGCTGCGGCAGTCCAGGAGCGAGCGCACGCTGTGCTGCACGCAATTGTAGTCGCCGCGAGCCGGGCGCTCGCCGAGGCCACGTCCTCGCTGACCAGTCAAGACGCGGGCGAGGAGGAACGGCGACACGCAGAGGATCTTCATCGGGCAGGCGAGTCACTGCTCGATCATGCATGCAACCAGCTCTATTTCGGGGCCGGCGCGTTCCGGAATAAAAATATGGAGGAGCCGCCGGGACTCGCGACCTCTGAGGCGATGCGGCTGTTCCTCGACGAATACTCCGCCACGCTCGAGATCATCGGTCAAGCAGGGACGCCTCGAACGCTCCATCACCTCATTGAACTCTACGAGTTTCTGGCGATGGCCGCACCCGAAACCGTGTTCGACCGGGTGTCGAATCTTCTCGTCGGGCCGGCCGCCCGCGAAGGCTATCACTTCGAGAGCCTCGGTTCCGACGTGCTTGTGCGACTTATCCGGCGCTACCTCGCCGATCACCGTTCGGTGTTCGACGACGATGCTCGCCGCGCACGCCTCGTCCGCGTTCTGGAGCTTTTCTCAAGCGCTGGCTGGCCAGAGGCCCTCAAGCTGCTCTACGAGCTACCGGACCTCCTGCGTTGACCCTGCTTAGTGACACGGCTTCGTTCGCTCAGAAGCTCCGGGAGTCCTTTGACGAGTTCCGGCGCGTCGAGCTGCTAGTGCGTGAACAGTACGCCCGCGACCCGGACGCAGCACCGTCCACATCGGATCTTCTCGAGCGCGCGACCCGCCGTTTTCTGATCGACGGTTTTCTACGTGCGCTGGATTGGAACCCAGACGACCCGTCGAGCGTGACCGAAGAGGCACGGGCGAGAACCCGATCCGAAGACAGGCTATACTTCGATTATCTTGGCCTGCAACCGCAGACACGAGCTCCAGTCCTGCTTTTTGAGGCCAAGGGGTTCGATGTCGCGCTTCCCCGCAAAGCGCGGGGTCCCGCAGTGAGCGCCGGCGAGATGTCTGTCCTGATTGCAGACGCTGTCGACGCAATCAAACGCGGGGACAGGAGCCTACCCGTCATCTCCGCGTGGGCGGAGTTTCTCAGGGACATGCACACCTACATCGGGTCCCTAGATGAACTCGGCTGCGGCACGCTGCAACGGGCTGTGATCTCGGCGGGCGGTTGGATCATCGTTTTCCGCGAGCCTTTAGCCGTTTTCCGGAATGATTGCCCGGCCAACGTCGATCACATCCATTGTTTCATCAGCACCGACGATATTCTGCTTAGGCACAAGGAGCTCTATGAGCTCCTGCATCGCACCCGGCTCGTGGACACGCTGCCGCTGACGCTAAAGGTGGCGGAGGCGCTGGAGATGATACCCGGTGCTCAAGTGGCCGAATGCTTCCGAGCCGTCCTGGTCGCGACGTCCTCGTCAACTGGTGGTCGCCGCCAATATTACCCGACCCGCGCCGTTTACCCCGCTCTCCTCGTCCGCACGGGCGACCGCTGGTTCTCTATTGTCGACTACGATCATCCTCTCGAAGAGCCGAAGCGAACGAATCGTATCGACGTCTTTCTGGCGGATCTTGAGGCTTACGGAGCGGCTCTGGAGGAAAGGCTCACTCGTCGATACGGGCGGGCCTTCGACCCCTTGCCGATCAACATGTTCCCGGGTTTCCGACATGCCAGCGATCATCGAAACCCGAAATTGGGCTCACTTGCCCCCGTGACCGGGTCCACCGCGGGCCGCCTCGCAGCTGGCAAGACGGAGCGTAAGACCTGTGTGATCCATTCCGGTGAGCCGGGCGCCCCCGCTGAGTTCATTGTCGTCACTGGGACGGCAAGGTTCTACAAGTACGACCATCAGGAAGGTCCGGAGTGTCGATTCCACTACTGGAAGAGTGCGCGCGGCGAGCATGCTGCAGCGGCACAGCCGCACACCGGGTATGTGACCGACTCGTTCACGGAGGATGGCCAGGATCGCCACTGCGCCCACGATGACTTGGTGAAGCTCCGCGCCGACAGATGCCACGTGCAGGCTGTCGAAACCCACCTGTGCTGTCAGGCCTGCCTGTTCGCGGCCGACTGCTGGGCGGCTCCCCGCGATCGCGAGCGGCTACCTTGCCCCGAGTAGTCGGTCACGGACCGTGGGATGGGCGCAGTGGCGCTCGAGTGTCCTGTGTGGATGGCTCCCGCATTGCAAGGGTATCTGTGACAGTTTGGCGTGCTGGTCGGGTGCAGTCTTGTGTCCGGCCTGTTCGCGCGGTCATCGACCGCTGGCCCTGATGGTTTCCGCGGATAAGGTCCCATTCTGCTTTGCGGGCTTCGACGCCCTCGACATTCAGCGGGTTGTCCTCATCCCCGGTCTGACCGGTGCGCCATCATCTCACAGGGTCCTCGCAACCTCCTTCGCGCGGGTCGCGCGTTGATTGGCCTATTGATCCTCAGGCTGCTGCCAAGCTGGGCGCTGGCATGCGATAAATCTCGCCCCGGACCATGATGGCCCAGATCGCCCGTGCTGCCCGGTTCGCCAGGGCGACGGTGACGAGCCGGATCGGCTTGCGACCGAGCAGCGCATTCACGCGAGGATCCGCTGCATCGGGGTGATGCTTGTTGCGTCTGACGAGCGACGTCATGCCGGTGACCAGAAGCCGCCGCAGGTACTGATCGCCCATTTTGGAGATGCGACCGAGGCGCTCCTTGCCGCCGCTGGAGTTGTTGAGCGGTGTCAGTCCCAGCCAGGCCGCGAACTGGCGCCCGGAGCGGAACTGGGTCGGATCGGTGACAGTGGCCGCCAATGCGCTCGCTCCGAGCAGGCCCACGCCCGGCACGGTGGCGATGCGCTGCGCGAGATCGTTCGATCGGTACCAGGCCAGCAAGTCTCGTTCGAGCTGGCGGATGCGGTCTTGAGCCTCGATCGCTTGCTCGGCCAAGGCGCTGATCACCTTGGTGGCGAGATCGGGAACCTCGTGCGCGCCACCGGCGACAGCGCGTCGCACGAATGCCAAGGCATGGGTGATGCCCTTCGGGATATCGATGCCAAACTCGGCCATGAGCCCACGGATCATGTTGATGAGCTGCGTACGCTGACGAACGAGGAGGTCACGGGTTCGATGAAGCGCCAGCGCGGCCTGCTGCTCGACCGACTTGACCGGAACAAAACGCATGGTCGGGCGCGTGACTGCCTCGCAGATCGCCTCCGCATCGGCGGCGTCGGTCTTGCCCCGCTTTACATATGGCTTGACGTAGGCCGGAGGCATCAATCGCACAGTATGACCCAGAGCGGTCAGTTCCCGCGCCCAGTGATGACTCGTGCCGCAGGCCTCCATGCCGATCAGGCAAGGCGCAAGCTTGCTGAAGAAGGGAAGTACCTGAGCTCGCCTCAGCGCTCGCCGGGCGAGGACCTCTCCTGTTCCGTTGATGGCGTGCACCTGGAAGACATTCTTGGCCAGGTCAATGCCGACAGTCGTGATCTCCATCGTGGTCGCTCCAAGCTCGTGCTGTGTGACAGCACCACTGTGGCGCTGCAGCGCCGGGAGCGGGAGCCATCCACCCCATCTGCTTTCAGGCGAAGGCAAGCTTCGTCTGAACGACCGAGATCGCGGCGCAAAGCGGACGTCGCTGAAAGCGCAGTGGAGTGGCGGCTATGGTCGGGGCCGTCACAATTTTACTCGTGGCGGCCTTCTTCGAACCCCTGCGTTCCCATCGCCGTCCAGAAGCTGCACGCGCGTTCTCGCTGGTCACCGCCGAGCTTGTCGGCCACCCAGAGCAATCCGCCGTAGATCACGACGCGGTCGTCGCCGGTCAGTTCGACGACGCCCGACTTGACGACGAGCCCGCCGAGCTCGATCAGATGCCGCGTACGCTTGCGGCGCTCGACCTGCCAGTCCCGCATGTCATGCCGGGCCCGCGCCGCCTGATGGCGGTTGCGAGCCGCTTGGTTGCGCCGGAGCGCTGACCCCGTCGTGGTCAACTGCCGTTGAAGATCGGCGTGCCCTTCCTTGAAAGAACGTCGCGCCCCGTCGCGCCCACACCTCCTTCTTTCCGGGGTCTTTGGTCTCGGCCAGCACGAGCAGCGCGCCGGCGAGTTCCTCGGCCGTGAGCGTGTCGGCGCCAGTAGCGATCACCAGCTCGCCGAGCCCAAGCACCTTACGGGTCTTGAGCTCTCGTGCCTTGTCTTCCAGAGCCTTCAGCTCTGCGTCGAAGTCCCGTGGTTTGCGCATGGTCCTCTCCATCAGCAGTCGATGGAGGAATGATAGTTGAGCGCGTTCGCCGTGGCTGTAATGTTGCCGGGACAGACTGGGATGGCCTCGTCGCTCCCGAGATTTTTTCGAGGGAGGGCGCGCTTATACGTCGTTCCGACGTGCGCTTCGCTGTGGTGATGTTCGGATCGCGATGGCGATCTATCATCTTCACGTCAAGGTCATTGGCCGCAAGGCCGGCTCCAGTGCGGTAGCGTCCGCCGCCTACCGCTCGGCATCGAAGCTGCGCGATGCGCGGATCGATCGTGTCCAGGATTTCTCCGCCAAGCGCGGCGTCGTGCATTCCGAGGTGCTGCTGCCGGACGGAGCGACTGAGGCGTGGCACGACCGCGAGCGGCTCTGGAACGATGTCGAAGCCTTCCAGCAGCGCAAGGACCCGCCGCTCGCCCCCGCCGG
>JAEYTV010000150.1 GCA_023433855.1 Pseudomonadota bacterium
CGCAATGACACCGCAAACCATCGAAGACACCGATATCTCACTGCCGCGCCCGTCGGTGGTGACGATCCGCAGCGCCAAATCGCGCGACCTGCCCGAGCTCAACGAGATGATCGCGCAACTGGCCGCCCACCACAACGATCCGGCAGCGATCACGCCGGAGAAGCTGGAGCGCGACCTGTTCGGCCCGATGCCGTGGATCACCGCGCTGGTGGCGGACACAGGTTCGGAGCTGATCGGCTACGCCATCCTGGTGCCGCTCTACCGGGCACAGGAGGGAACCCGCGGCATGGACCTGCACCACCTTTTCGTCCGCGACGGACATCGCGGCCATGGCATCGGCCATCATCTGGTCTCGCGGGCCCGCGAGATCGCCAGGAACGCCGGCTGCCACTATCTTTCGGTCAGCGCCGCCACCGGCAACGTCGCCGCGCATCGCTTCTACGAACAACTCGATTTCAAGCCGCGGCCGGTGACCGGCATGCGCTACATGCAGGCGCTCGCCTGAATGAGATGGGACACGCCCGATCATTCTGGCGGTTGGGTGTTAAAATATCCCGGATGCCGTTCGAGCCGGGATGCAGCCCGAAACCGCCCTGCCCGCTGCAACTGAAGCCCCCCGGTGCTTACCGAGGGGCCATGTTTCAAGAAGCCGGCCGACGTCCGCAGCTTCCTTGACGACATCGGCCTGCCGCCGTCAGTGCCCGCTCTGGTGCGCCGTCCGGACGGTGCCCGTTGCGCCGAGCAGCGGCACGATCTGATAGGCGGCAGACGCGCCGACCAGGACATAGACGATGCGAGCCAGCAGGGAGTCCGCGCCAAAGATCGCAGCGACGAGGTCGAGATCGAAGAGGCCGACCAGGCCCCAGTTCAGGCCGCCGATAATGACGAGGGCCAGCGTGATGATGTTCAGTGCCTTCATGATGATCTCCTGGGGTTCATCTATCAAAGAGGGTGAATGAGGGGTCGCTGATCGTCGCCCTCAGCCTTCCGGCGGCAGGATGACCTGATCGATGACGTGGATGACGCCGTTCTTGGCAGCAATATCGGTGGCCGTGACATTGGCTTCGTTGACCTTCACGGCGCTTCCTTCAACCTCGACATCGATCATCTTGCCGTTGACGGTCTTGGCTTCGTCGAGGCCGACGACATCGGCTGCCATCACCTTGCCGGGCACCACATGGTAGGTGAGGATATCGACCAGCTTCTGCTTGTTTTCCGGTTTCAGCAGGGTGTCGACAGTCCCTGACGGCAGCCTGGCAAATGCCGCGTCGGTGGGCGCGAAGACCGTGAACGGCCCTTCCCCCTTCAGGGTGGAGACCAGGCCGGCGGCTTCCAGAGCGGCGGCCAGGGTCTTGAAGTCACCGGCGCCCACCGCCGTATCGACAATGTCCTTTTCAGCCGCCCGCGCAGGAAGAGCGGCTGCAACCGCAATCAGCGCAGCGGCGATAATACCGTTCATCTTCATCTCTCAAACTCCCTTGGTTGGTCCGTTCATCCGGATGAAATTTCATATGGCTCAAAGTCGTTTTCATTCCAGTCACATTTTCTTGAGATGAAACGGTAATTTCTTGACAGGAAAAGCCTGCGTCTGTCATTGTCGTGAGGAGAAAAGGAGTTTGCCTTGACGTCGGAAACACTGGCGACCGAGCTTGAAAAGTATCAGATCGGGCCTCGCATCCGGGCGTTGCGACTGAAGAAGAAGCTCGGCCTGGTACAGCTCGGAGACCATACGGGGCTGTCGCCCGCGATGCTTTCGAAGATCGAGCGGGGGCAACTTTTCCCGACGCTGCCGACGCTGGTCAGGATAGCCATGGTCTTCGGCGTCGATCTCGACCACTTCTTCAGCAAACACGCGCCGAGGATCGCCGTGACCCGCAAGGGCGAACGCGTGAAGCTTCCGATGCCGGCCGGGTCGGCGCGTGCCGCCTATATGTTCGAAAGCCTCGACTACGCCTTCCCGAAACGCAAGATGGAGGCGTTCCTGGCAGAATTTCCGGCAGGAGCGCCCCCCTCGCCGCCGCACCAGCACGGCGAAGAAGAGGTGCTCTATGTCATCCGCGGCACCCTGACCGTCACAGTCGACGGCCACCTGACGGTGCTGCACGAGGGCGACGCCATCTCGTTCGACTCCAGCGTCGAGCATAGCTATGCAAGCGGGAACGACGAGCCCTGCACGGCCCTGGTGGTGACCACCGTATAGCGGGACGCGGCCGCCTGGTGTTTCATACCGGTTCGGTGGCCGCCTATGCGATCAGATGAGGAATACCGCTACTCTTGCGCCGGCACGGCCTTGAGATAGGCGGCGATGGCTTCGAGATCGCTCTTCGGCAACCGCGCGAGATTCTGCTGCACCTCGGCCATGGAGCCGCCGACCGAATCATATTCGGGCGTGAAGCCGGTTTCGAGGTAGCTGGCGATATCGCCCTCGCTCCACGAACCGATGTCACCGCCGGGCGTGATGTTGGGAATGGTGCCCTTCCCCTCGGGATTGGGCCCACCAGCCAGCCAGCGGTCCTTCTGAAATCCGCCCATGCTGTCGCGCGGGGTGTGGCATTCGCCGCAATGGCCCGGCCCCTCGACGAGGAACTGGCCGCGTTTCACGCTGTCGTCCGTCGAGGCAAGCTGGATGCGCGGCTGGTCGTTGAAATAGAGGAATTTCCAAGCGCCGACGGCAGGACGGACGTTGAACGGGAAGCCTAGCGCATGCGCGGGCGCGACATTGTCGTCCGCCGGCAGCGTCTTCAGATACCCGAAGAGATCGTTGATGTCCTCCGCCGACAGGCGGGAATACGAGCCGTAGGGAAAGGAAGGGTACAGGTGTTCGCCGCGCCGTCCGACGCCGCGGGTCATGGCATTGCCGAATTCGGCAAGCGTCCAGGAGCCGATGCCGGCATCGGGATCCGGCGAGATATTGGGCATGTGGAAGGTGCCGAAGGGGCTCGGCAGCGGCCGGCCGCCTGCAAGCACCTTGAGGGCGTCGCCTGTTGCACCCGGAGCGGCGTGACAGCTTGCGCAACCGCCCGCCCAGAACAACCGCTCTCCGGCGACGAGATCGGGCTCGCCGAGATTGGCCCAATAGCTGTCAGGATGCGGATCCGGTCGCGTCAGCGCCCATGCCGCGGCCGCTCCGGCGACAATGATTGCGACCCCGCCAGCCACGAACTTCGACCATTTCGATGCCATCACGCTTCTCTTCCGCAACGAGGAACGGCCGCGGGACAATGCGGCCGCCCTCTATCCCTTCCGGCGGTCTACTACTTCAGGCGGAAGTCCTGGTGACAGCCGCTGCAGGTCGGGCCGATCTTCTGCATGGCAGCGCCGACGGCCGCCTGGTCGGCGGGCAGATCGGCAAGAAGGGCATCGGCGACACTGGCGAGTTCGCGGGAATCCGAATCGAATTCCGCCTTCCTCTCCCAGACGGCCGGCGCGGCCTTGGTCTTTTCTCCGCTCTCGGTGCCGACCGGGAACTGGTCAGGGAAGGCCTTGATGTTGGTGCTGATCGTGGTCAGAGCGGTTTCCACCACCGCCTTGTCATAGGGCTTCTCGCCCTTGGCGATGGCTCCCATCGCCCCCACTGCCCCGCCGATGCCCTTCATCAGCGCCTGACGCTTGGCGATCGGCGTCTCCTGCGCCACGGCGGCGGTGAAACCGAGACAGAGAATGGCGGCGACGGCAGCGGCCGTTTTGAAATTCATCGAGAACTCTCCTGATCAAGCCGACTGGCGGCATAGCATGCGGTGCCATGTTTGACAGCTTGCGCGTCTGAAAAAAGTCACTTTTTCGTCAGGACGCCGAGAGCGCCGGATGCGAAACTGCCTTGCATTGCGGGTTATCGGCTTCACGCAGCAACACCTTGCGAGAAGGTGATCAGCGAGACTGCCAGCAAAAGCAGGCCAGCGATCCGCCCGACCCAAATCGTCGCAGTCGCATTACCCACCAGCAGCGCCCGCGCCCTGCCCGCCGCCACCGCCAGGCCGCCGTAGACCGCAAGCTGGGTTGCGGCGGTCAGCCCCGCCATGACCGCCGCCTGCGGAGCGAGAGGGCCGAAATCGGGCTTGAGGAACTGAGGGTAAACCGCCAGCATGAAGAGATAGGCCTTGGGGTTCATCAGGCAGGTGATGGCGCCCCTGCGGAATGCCTCCCGGTTGGTGCGCGTATCGGCTGGTCCGACTTCGTCCACCATGATGGAGCTGCGCATCAGGCTCAGGCCGATCCAGGCCATGTAGAGCGCGCCGACGACCAGCAGGGGCCTGAACAGCATCGGCATCAGATGGGCCAGCAGACCAACGCCGACGGCGCCGTAGAGCGAATGGACGAGGCCGCCCAGCGTCACACCGGCGGTGGCCGCCAGTCCCGCGGCGCGACCCCGGCTGAGTGCATTGGCCAGAACGAAGATCATGTCCATGCCCGGCACGATGATGATGCCGAAAAGAAGGGTGAAGAAAAGCCAGAGGTTTTCCGTATAGGTCATGTCGACTCCACGCGTCGCGGCAGCGGACAGGATGGTCCGAGCCTTGTTTTTCAATCGGATCTGCGGTCCTAATACGGCAGGGCAACTGACAGCGTCCTGTCAGTTGCCATCGTCGGGGTGGCGGGAGATCAAGGGATGCGGAAG
>JAEYTV010000156.1 GCA_023433855.1 Pseudomonadota bacterium
TCTAATCCCCGTAGGGCGGCGTCTCGCCCCGCGGCCCTACTGCTGGCTCGCGTCAGTTCAGGCCGGCCGAACCAGTACGTGCTTTTTCTTGCCGAGCGACAGCTTGATCACGCCGTCCGCGGTAAGCTCGCTGTTGCCGACGATCTTGCGCTCGTCACTCACAGTCTGGTCATTGATCCTGACCCCGCCGCCTTGAACATGTCTGCGGGCTTCGCCGTTCGAACCCGCGAGGCCTGCACGAACGAGAAGGGTGAGGACGCCAATACCCGCTTCCAACTCCGTCGCCGGCACCTCGATCGAGGGCAGATTGTCGGAGAGGCTGCCTTCCTCAAACGTCTTGCGGGCGGTTTCCGCAGCTTCCTCGGCAGCAGCCCGGCCATGAAGGATCGCCGTGACTTCCGTTGCCAGGATCTTCTTGGCCTCGTTTATTTCCGCTCCGCCCAGGCTCGCCAGCCTTGCGATTTCGTCCATCGGCAGCGTGGTGAAAAGCTTGGCGAAGCGAATGACATCGGCGTCCTCGGTGTTACGCCAGTATTGCCAGAAGTCGTATACGGACAGAAGATCAGCATTCAGCCAGACGGCGCCGCTTGCCGACTTGCCCATCTTGGCGCCGGACGACGTGGTCAGCAGCGGTGACGTCAAGGCGAAGAGCTGCGGTGTCCCCATGCGGTGTCCAAGATCTATGCCGTTGACGATATTACCCCACTGGTCCGATCCTCCCATCTGCAGCCGGCAGCCGGTACGCTTGGCAAGCTCCACGAAATCATAGGCCTGCAGGATCATGTAGTTGAACTCGAGAAAGGACAGGGACTGCTCGCGATCGAGGCGCGTCTTGACACTGTCGAAGGAAAGCATGCGGTTGACCGAGAAATGGCGGCCGACGTCTCGTAGAAACTCAAGGTAGTTGAGCGAGCGCAGCCAATCGGCATTGTTGATCATCAGAGCTGGATTGCCCGGGCGGTCGTAGTCGAGATAGTTGCCGAAGACATGCTTCAGCGACCGTATGTTCTCCTCGATCATATCGACAGTCATGAGCTTACGGGCTTCCTCCTTGAACGAAGGGTCGCCGACCATGCCGGTCCCGCCACCCATCAGTGAAATCGGGCGGTGGCCGGTCTGCTGTAACCAGTGCAGCATCATGATCTGTGTCAGGTGACCGACATGAAGACTGGAGGCTGTCGGATCGTAGCCGATATAGGCCGTCACCGTCTCTTTCAGAAACAGTTCGTCGAGAGCAGCCTCATCGGAAATCTGGTGGATGAATCCGCGCTCGTCGAGCGTGCGTAGAAAATCGGACTTGAACCTGGACATGATCAATCTCTGGCAAACTGTGTGTTCGTATGTGCGGCGCGTCTAGCACTGTTTTTGCGGACATTCACTTCAAAAGTGACGTTCCGAAACACCTCACGACGGGCGAAACGAACAGCAGGAGCGGCCGCTGCTGCCTGACAAGCATTTGACGGCATCTTGGTCGGTCTCGCTGGTCGGCGCCTCCGCAAAGCGGAATCTTAACGGATTTTTGTCCTGCGCCCGCCTAGATACTCGCATCTCGGAGTGGGATTTCTCTCTAATTTTGTTGTTGGGTCGATGAACGCGGCGGCTTTTTTCCTGGCGGTGAATTTCGTCATCGCCCTTTCTTTCGCAGTCGTCTTCGTGGTGGTGTCCACGCGCAGTCGTTCTCGTACGGCATCACTGTGGTTCGCGGCCGGCTTC
Organism: Pseudomonadota bacterium; assembly: GCA_023433855.1. GTDB lineage: Bacteria > Pseudomonadota > Alphaproteobacteria > Rhizobiales > Rhizobiaceae > Neorhizobium. The sequence goes on from JAEYTV010000156.1 coordinate 1,714, forward strand.
GCGATTGCTTCGCTCTCCGCGATATTCGAGTTGATGGTAGCCTATGCCGGCCTCACCAAGCTTTGGGCGGTAAGTGCCTTTGCTACCGTGCTTTCCGGAATGATCCTGTTGAGGATCGGGGTGGGAGATCTTTACGGACGGACAATCCCCCTGTGGCTTGCGGTGTGCTTCCTTGCCGGATCTATCTTGGTGGACCTTGCGATCTATGATCTGCAGCGCGGTACCGTCCTCCACGCCTTTTCGTATCAATCGCCCTTCGCGCTGGTTCTTCTGAGCAGTGCGGCGGCCGTGTTGTCTTCGACGCGGCGGCTTGTCGTCGACCGAGTCCTTGGGATTCTGATTTTGGTCACAGGCCTGCATTTCTTCGCTAAGGCCGGCCTTTCCGTCGTCGCGGGGGCCGGGAGAAACGCCAGGGACTACATCCATTCTCCCTACGCGCTGATCTCCCAGAGTTCGACGGCTGTGCTGATGGTTGCCGTCGGCCTGACCCTGTTGTCGGTTCTCGTCCTCCAGATCATGGCCGACGAGCGCAGCAATTCGGAACGGGACGCGTTATCCGGGTTGCCGAACCGTCGCGGCTTCGAGAATGGTGTACGGTCGGCACGGTCGCATACGTCGGGTGGAAGGGACGCATTGATCACCTGCGACCTGGATCATTTCAAGGCCGTCAACGACACCTATGGCCACCATGCCGGTGATCTGGTGATCCGGGGCTTCAGCGATCTCCTGGTGTTGCTTGCGCCGAAGAGTGCCATCCTAGGCCGCATGGGCGGGGAGGAGTTCGCGATCTTTCTCCCCGACACCACGGCCGAGGTCGCGACGCTCCTGGCGCAGGCTCTTGGAGGAGGCGCCCGCAAGCTCGAGATCGCGGCTCTACCTCCCTCGTTCCGCTTCACTGCGAGCTTCGGTGTAGCGGAACTCTCTACGGACCAGGAACTGGCCGACGCGTTGCGAGATGCTGATGTCGCACTGTATGAGGCCAAGCGGGCCGGGCGGGACTGTGTTCGGCAGTCAGGCCCGGCAATCTCCGGCGGACAGTCCCGAATAACCGCCGTCAAGTAAAAAGCCGCCAGACGGCGGCTCCTTCGACGGGCTAGCGTATACGCTTTGCCGCCGGTTCGGGGACCAGTTCGCCTTCCAGGCGGCGATCGAGATAGTCTTCGCACTCGGCCATCAATGCATCGACACGGCCGTTGAAGAAGTGATTGGCGCCACTGACCACCCGGTGGGTGATCAGGATGCCCTTCTGGGTCTTCAGCTTCTCGACCAGGCCATTCACATCCTTTTCGGGCGCCACCTTGTCTCCATCGCCGTTGATGATCAGCCCGGACGAGGGACAGGGGGCGAGGAACGAGAAATCATAGATGTTTGGCTGAGGGGCTATCGACATGAAGCCTTCAATTTCCGGGCGCCGCATCAAGAGTTGCATGCCGATCCAGGCGCCGAAGGAGAAGCCGGCGACCCAGCAGGCGCGCGCTTCGGGATTGATGGTCTGGGCCCA
>JAEYTV010000161.1 GCA_023433855.1 Pseudomonadota bacterium
GAACGAGGCCGCCGCAACATTTGGTCCTGTGCATGACGCAATCAGCGTCCTTCCCGGCCGGTATTTCTTCTGCAGCGGCGGAGTCCTGGGCTGGGGGATGCCTGCCGCGGTGGGACTGGCTCTGGCTCAGCCCGGTCCGGTCGCCTGTCTCACAGGTGACGGGGGGACGCTATATTCGCCGCAGGCACTTTGGTCGGCCGCCCATCACGCACTTCCCATCACCTTCATCGTGTTCAACAACGCGCGGTACAATGTATTAATGAACGCCGGACGGGACCTGGGATACAGGAACGCTGAAGCTGGACATTTCGTCGGAATGGATCTGGTCAACCCGCTCGTAGATTACCAGAAGCTCTCCCAGAGTTTGGGAGTGACCAGCTTTCAAGTGCGGGAATATCGCGACATCGACGGCGCGATCCGCGAAGCCCAGGGATCGGACGGACCTTCGCTGGTCGAGATTCTGATCAGCTAAACGGAGCCTTGCTGTGCTTCACCTTCCCCTACCATATGCCTTTCAGGCGCTGTGTCGCGACAACCTAAGCTGCTGCCGCACCCCCTCGGGAAAGGGCGTGGATTACACCATGCAGTTCGGCGAGACCCTTTAGCCGTCCGATGAGCGAATATCCCGGATTGACGGCCTTGCGAAGATCATCGCCGATCAGGTGGCCATGATCCGGGCGCATCGGAATGACATGATCGGGCCGCCCGGTCTCCCGCCGCGTCCTCTCCTCCTCAAGCAGCACCCAGAGGATGGCGCAGATGTCACTGCGACCTTCCAGATGGTTCGCCTCGATGAACGAGCCGTCTTCTTCCAGGACAACGTCACGCATGTGAGCGAAGTGAATACGCTCGCGGAACTCGTTCGTCATGGAAAGGACGTCGTTGTCCGGGCGCGACCCGAGTGAGCCGACGCACAACGTGAGACCATTCGCCGGCATGTCTGCCGCAGAGAGGATGTGCCGGATGTCGGCAGAGGTCGAAACGACCCGTGGCAGACCGAAGAGGGAGATCGGCGGGTCATCCGGATGGATGGCAAGTCGGGCTCCGACTTCCTGCGCCACGGGTATGACCTCTTTGAGGAAGCTGGCGAGGTTGTCGCGTAGCTGTTCTGGGCCGACGCCCTCGAAGCTCTGGATCCTGGCCCGAATGTCCTCCCGACCGTAGCTGTCCTGCCCGCCGGGAAGCCCGGCGATGATGTTCTTTTCCAGGAGAGCCTTCTGACTGTCGGACATGAGCGCCAGACGAGCCTGCGCCCGGGTAACCAGTTGTGGCTGGTAATCATGTTCCGCGTGCGCCCGCCGCAAGATGAAGACATCGTATGCGACAAAGTCGACCATATCGAAACGGAGCGCGAGCGCAGTAGAGGGCACCGGAAAGCGCAGGTCGGTCCGGGTCCAATCTACCACCGGCATGAAGTTGTAGCAGATCGTCTTGATCCCTGCGCGGGCAAGATTGACCATGGTGTCCTTCCAGACACCGATGGCTTTGACAGCGCCTGCCCCACCTGTCTTGACGACACTCGGGATGGGAATGGATTCGCACACGCTCCAGTGCATCCCGGCTGCGACGATGTCAGCCTTGCGAAGCTCGATGTCATCGGCTGTCCAGACGCGCGAATAGGAAATCTCGTGAAGTGAACTTACGATCCCGGTGGCACCCGCCTGCCGTGCCTCCTGCAGCGACACCAGGTCGTCGGGACCGAACCATCGCCAGCAGCTCTCCATTCGTTACCTCCCGTTTTGTCGAGCAACATAAAGAAACGTGCGGCGATGTCGACAGGCGACGCGCTGCCCTCGCAGATCGACTTGGACGCCATGTTCGGCACGAGCCGGAACACGATGCTCGAAGGCGAACCTTTGGGCAGGGATGGAGATCTTCACGAACGCGCGCCCCATCAACGGACCCAGCTCTGCCGGAGGTGCTCACGCAGCCTGGGTTTCAGATGAAAGCCATCCGCCTTTCATCACAATCAATCCGAAACAAGAGACTGATGATGTGCTCGCATGAAAAGGCGGCCTCACATCGCCGCAAGCCGAAAGTAATGCGAACCAGTCTCATGAAAAAGATCGAAGCCATCATACCAGCATTTAAACTGTACGACGTACTCGAGGCACTGAAGAGCATCAGCTTCGACGACTTCAACACGCTCGAAGTCAAGGAAACCGGCCTCGGCGCCAAACATCATCAGTTGTTCGGTGCCGAGCTGAGCATCGATTATCGAGAGGTCGTCAAACTGGAAGCCGTATGCGACGACCTTGGAGCTCCGCTCGTAACGCAGACAATCCTGCAAGCGGGCGACAGCGGGCGAACGCGTAGCGCATCCGTTACCGTTTACGCTTTGGACCGTGTCGTGGAGTTCTGACGAAGTGGCTTGTTGCCTCAGCCTCTTCATCAGCCGCAGCCCCGGGTAATAACGCCGCGAGTGCCACTTGGTTCAGAGGCCGTGTGCCTCATTCTCGCCCGATCACTCAATCGCCCGCGCCGGGCGTGCAGCGGTAGGAGCGGCATCGTCCGGTGATGCCTGCCAGCTGCATTGAAACGTGAATCTCCGGAGGTCGACTCCTGCAAAGTTCATCCCGCCAGACAAACTAGCTCAACGTAAAGGAGAGTAGCATGCTTAGATCAACATTCGCCTCTTTGCTTGCCTTAGCCGCCATGTCATCCGTGGTCGCGGCTCAGGAAGCACATACCCTGGTTCCGGTTCCGAACGCTAAAAGGGTGGAATTCTATCCCGCCCCCGCGGTTCCCACCGAACGCCAGGCATTCGAGGCCGGAGAAGTTCGCCAGGCCACAAGGCGCGACAACCGCCTGAGAGGCGACGAGAGCCCCCGCGCGTCCAACGCCCGATAACCTTCGTTTCACATTTCCACGGTCACGACGAACGTGAGCTCAACGAAAAGGAATTTTCACATGTCTATCAGGTTCGCATCCATCTATCTCGCCGGTATCTTTTCGATCCTCGCGGTGAGCGGGGCTGCCGCAGCGAAAGGTGAGTATTATAAAGGTGTGACGCCTGCACAGGCGGCGGAAAAGCAATCGATGCCGATGCGCCACGGGAAGACCTTCGGCTACCCGACCAAGCGGCCCACCACCCCCCGGATCAGCAGTGGCGACTACTACGAAGGCGTCACTCGTCCGAAATAAGCTGAACAGAGCCGCAATCCAACTCAAGCGCCGGGGGCAGCCCCCGGCGCTGATGTCTATGCCGGGGGTGATCGGTCGTCGACGGCCAGAGCTCCCGGATGGCTGAACCGACAGTCGAATGATCTTCATCAGAGGTATCCGCGGATGCGCGGCGCGAACAGGCACATGATCCTGAGAGGGGCCTGCCTTGGCTTTCGACACCTTGTCCTCCGCCCCATGGCTCGGGTCAGGAAACCTGTCGCAGGGGCGAGGGCGAACCCACGATCCAAAAAACTGCCGTTCGGCGAGGGCCGTAGTTAGGCTGTTATTTGCGCCAGGAGCGGCGGATCGGGCAGGATTCACATCGCCGCGGTCTGTTCACGGGAATGTATCTGCCGCCTTGGACGATTGAAAACGAACGGCGGACGCGTGATGATAGATGATCCTGCACGTCGGGAGTATCGATACATCTCCTCAGACAAGGAGATCAACATGCAGACTGTATTGATTACGGGCAGTTCGTCCGGTTACGGGCTTGAGACGGCGCGCTACTTTCTTGCCCGGGGCTGGAACGTCGTCGCGACAATGCGCAACCCCGAGCGGCAAGTCCTGCCCCCTGCCGAGAACCTGAAGACCCTCCAGCTCGACGTCACCATCCCAGAAAGCATTGCAGCTGCGGTCGAAGCCGCAGGCCCCATTGACGTGCTGGTCAACAATGCCGGCATCGGAGGTGTAGGCGCCTTCGAGGCCACCCCGTTCGCGCACATCCGCAAGCTCTTCGACACCAACACCTTCGGAGTCATGGCGGTGACACAGGCGGTGATACCGCAGATGCGTCGACGCCGGTCTGGTGTGATCGTCAACGTAACATCCTCCGTTACCCTCGGATCGTTCCCCCTTGCAGCCGCCTATACGGCCAGCAAGCAGGCGGTTGACGGCTTCACGCGATCTCTGGCGCATGAACTTGGTTATTTCGGTGTCCGGGTGTGCCTTGTGCAACCAGGTTATGGCCCGACAACGCGCTTCGCCCACAATTCCGACATCGATCCGGAGAACCTTATCCCGGAGGAGTACCAGGGCTTCGCCGCACCGGTGTTCAGGGGATTTGCGCGTCCAAAGATGTCGACGAGGGAGATCGACGTGGCGGAGGCTGTCTGGACCGCCGTTAGCGACGATTCTCCGTCACTGGATTACCCTGCGGGGGAAGACGCCCTGGCCCTTGCGACCGCGCGCGGTCGAGCACAGGGCGATTGATCGTACTCCAGAGGTCGGCAGAGACAGTTCATGATGTTACGATCCGTCCCACCGCATCCTCGCACGTCGATCGAGACGAGCTTCGGCGAGGGTGCAGCCGCATCATTGAGGAGTTTCAGAGTTTCTATCTCGGAATTCATCATGCCGACCAGCAGGGCGGCCGCCATCCGCCGCGTGAGCTACGGCGGCCGACATTTTCCTGTCGGCCGCACATGGACTCCACTCGTCAGCGGATGATGACCGGTTTCGCTCTACCCGTCAGATGGGATGGCTTCCGTGGAACTCCATCAATCAGTCATGTCGGCAGCCTCAAGAATGAGGGCGGCCACCTCGTCGGGGCGGGAAATTATCGAAAGGTGGCTTGCCTGAAGTTCGATGGTTTTCGCACCCATTCGTTTCGCCAGGAAGCGTTGCAGTTCGGGATTGATCGTCCGGTCCTCGGTCGAAACGGCATAAAAACTTGGCTTGGTTCGCCAGGCGGCCTCCGTTGTTTTGCCCGAAAGCAGCTTCTTTTCGAACGGCTGCTGGACGGAATAGAGGATCTTTGCCTTGCTTTCTGGCACATCAGCCGCGAAGTCGGCGAGGAATGCCTTTTCCCCCAGTCGCCCTTCCTCTCCATCGAAGACGATCCCGGCTGACGCGGGAGGCTTGGGAAACGTAGCAGCCAGAGCGGGAAAATCCTCGCCCGCGTCGGGAGCCCTTGCAGCGATGTAAACGAGGGCGGACACGTTTGGGTGTACGCCGGCTTGGGAGACAAGCATGCCGCCGAACGAATGCCCTACCAGTACCGTCGGGCCATCCTGACGGTCGAGTACTCGCACTGCGGCCGCCGCCGACTCCTCCAGTGTCGTCAGAGGGTTCTGCACTGAGGTCATGTTGAGGCCGCGGCCCTCAAGCCGGGTCAGCACATCGATCCAACATGAGCCATCAGCGAACAACCCATGTACGAAAACCACGTTGTGTGCCTTGGGAGCCCGTGAAGCAGCCGACAGACCAGATGGTGCAGCGAGGATGGCTGCTCCAGCGGCAAGTGCCCCCGAGAATGTGCGCCTGTTCATCATCATCTTCATCTTACTTCCTTTCCGTGCTAAACATCGCGAAGATCTGCTGCACCGTCCGTTGCAGGGAGTTTCTCCCTCCCCGCTTGACCGCGCTGGCGTCGCTCCGGTCCTTCGCGACGCCCGCAGGGATTGTTACGCGTTCACGGGCACGTGATC
>JAEYTV010000169.1 GCA_023433855.1 Pseudomonadota bacterium
CCGGCGTCAACCGTTACGTATAATCCCCGCGGGGCGGGCGAAGAGTTCTTCGCCCGCCGATCCTACCGGGCAGCTATTGACGCGTCAGCCGCCCCATGGGTGCGGCTGGCTACCAAAGCGGGAGGCGCTTTCATTTGCCTCAACCGTGGACGGAAAACTTCCCGGGTGCAGTCGCCATACCTTTGTAACAACGGGCACATCTGCTTTACGTACCTCAGAATCTAAGCTAGCGTCCACTTCGGGAGGAAGTCGGTTGCAGTCTACAGTGGGAATATCTCGCGCTTGCGCGCGTGTGGCCGGATGCGGGACCGGGCGTTGTCGCTCGGCCGGTGGTGTTCGATGACCGATCCAGCGCCCAAATCTGCCGCGCCGCTTATCGATGCGGTCGGCCTGTCCAAGACGTTCGGCGTCGTCGAGGTGCTGAAGGACATCAACCTCACAGTTCATGCCGGTGAGGTGCATGCGATCATCGGAGAGAACGGCGCCGGTAAGTCGACGCTGATGAAGATACTTGCAGGCAACCAGCCGCCGACCCGCGGCGAAATCCGCATGGATGGGGAGGCGGTGACCTTTTCCAGCCCGGTCGATGCGGAAAAACGCGGGATCGTTCTGGTACATCAGGAGATCCTGCTCGCCCCCGATCTCACCGTTGCCCAGAATATCTATCTCGGGCGAGAGCTGAAAAAGGGCCTGACCGTAGACGACCGGGCAATGAATGCTGGCGCTGCCAAGGCCATTCGCGATCTCGGTGGCGACATCGATCCGAACGCGATTGTCTCCCGCCTGTCGATCGCCCAGCGCCAGCTCGTCCAGATTGCGCGCGTGCTGCTTGTGCCGCACCGGATCGTTATCTTTGACGAGCCGACCGCATCACTCACGCCGCACGAAACCGAAGCCCTTCTGAAGGTCATCAAGGACATAAGGGCGAAGGGTGTCGGGGGCCTCTACATCTCCCATAGATTGCCGGAGGTGAAGGAGATCGCCGACAGGGTCACCGTCCTGCGCGACGGCCGCCTCGTTGCCTCACACAATGTGAGCGAACTTGAGCCTGCCGACATGGCGCGGCTGATGGTCGGGCGGGACGTCGCCAAGCTCTATCCCGATCGACACGCCGCGGAGGCCCGGGACGTCGTGTTGGAGGTCGAGCATCTGACCGTTCCCGGTTACGCCGAGGGTGCGTCGTTTCAGCTTCAGAAGGGTGAGATCCTCGGTTTTGCCGGACTCGTCGGGGCAGGGCGCACGGAATTGATGGAGGGTCTGGTTGGCCTGCGCGCCAGCCGAGGGGCTGTCCGGCTCAACGGTGCCCCCGTAGAGTTTCGCGATGTAGGCACGAGCTTGAAAGCCGGCATCGCCTACCTCTCAGAAGATCGCAAGGGCAAGGGTCTGCTGCTGACCAAGGATCTGCGCGTCAACCTCACCCTCGCCTCGCTCGAGAAATTTGTTGGCGCGCTGCAGATCGACGGCCGGCGAGAGAGCGAAGCTCTGGATCAGGCGATCCGCGAGTTCGACATCCGCACAGGTCGCAAGGACATCCTGGCTGGCCAGTTGTCCGGCGGTAACCAGCAGAAGCTGCTGCTTGCCAAGATGATGCTTCTCGATCCGTCCATCGTCATCATCGACGAGCCGACGCGGGGCATCGACATCGGCAACAAGGAACAGATCTACAAATTTATCGCCAGGCTGGCCGAGGAGGGGCGCTCGATCGTCGTCGTGTCCTCCGAAATGCCGGAACTGATCGGCATCTGCGACCGCATCCTCGTCATGCGGTCCGGCCGGATCGTGGGCGAGGTGACGGGAGAACACATGAACGAGAACGAAATCGTCCAGCTTGCGACCGGTGTCAAGACGGGGAAGGCCGCCTGATGAGCTCTGTTGCAACGGAACCGGCAAAGGCACCCAAGACGTCCAAGGACTGGGACATGGCGGCGATCGCGCCGTTCATTGCTCTGGCGCTGCTTCTTCTGGTCGGTTATTTCGCCAATCCGAACTTCATCTCCGTCGCCAACCTGTCGAACGTCATCACCCGCAGCGCCTTCATCGCTATCATTGCGCTCGGGGCGACATACGTGATCTCCTCGGGCGGGCTGGACCTCTCCGTCGGCGCGATGGTCGCCTTCGTCGCGAGCCTGATGATCCTGTTCATGAATTCCGGCGCCGTCGCCGACCCGATGCTGATGCTGGTTGCCGCTATGGCACTGGCTCTCGTGCTCGGTGCAGCCTGCGGTCTTGCCAACGGACTGATCACCACCATCGGACGGATAGAGCCTTTCATCGCCACCCTCGGCACCATGGGCATCTATCGCGGGCTCACCACCTGGCTTTCCCAGGGGGGCGCCATCACGCTACGCGACCGCGAGTTGCAGGCGCTTTATCGGCCGGTCTATTTCGGGTCCATCGGCGGCGTCCCCGTGCCCATCATCATCATCTTCGTCATGGCGGCGATCTGCGCCTTCGTTCTCTATCGAACCCGCTACGGGCGCCACGTCGTGGCCGTCGGCTCCAATGAGGACGTGGCCCGCTATTCGGGCATCCCGGTCAACAGGGTACGGACGATGGCCTATGTCATCCAGGGCCTCTGTGTCGCGGTTGCCGTGCTGCTCTATGTGCCGCGCCGCGGCTCCACCTCGGCCCCCACCGGCATTCTGTGGGAGTTGCAGGCGATCACGGCGGTGGTCGTCGGGGGCACCGCTCTGCGGGGGGGCGTCGGTCGCATCTGGGGGACGATCTGCGGAGCGTTCATCCTGGAGATCGTCGGGAACATCATGCTGCTTTCCAATTTTGTGAGCGAATATCTGATCGGGGCCATCCAGGGGGCGATCATCATTATCGCCATGCTGGTGCAACGGTCGCTGATGCGCAAGTGACGCGTGGGGTGACTGGATTAGCCGGGCTTCGGGTCGCGTCCGGCCATAAACGAAAGACCCGTACTAGGGAGAGAGAACATGCGTAGAAGAACATTCGGTCTTGCCGTGGCAGCGCTTGCGGCGTCTGTCGCTGCCGGCCCAAGCCTCGGCTGGGCGCAGGAACAAAAGAAGGTCACCATCGGCGTTTCCATTCCGGCCGCCGACCACGGCTGGACGGCAGGCGTCGTCTACCACGCCGAGCGCGTCGCCAAGCTTCTGATGGAAGAGCACCCCGGGCTCAACGTCATCGTCAAGACGTCGCCGGATCCGGCAACGCAGGCGAACGCCGTTCAGGACCTTGCCGTGCAGGGCATCGACGCCCTCGTCATCCTGCCGACGGATCCGGATCCGCTGGTCAACGCCATCCAGCAGGTCAAGGATGCGGGCACCTTCGTCGCTCTCGTCGACCGCGCTCCCTCCAACAACGACAACACGATCCGTGATCTTTACGTTGCAGGCAACAACCCGGCTCTGGGTGAAGTCGCCGGGAAGTATATCGCGTCCACTACGCCTGATGCCGAAGTCGTAGTGATCCGCGGCCTGCCGATACCGATCGACCAGCAGCGCCAGGACGGCTTCGACAAGGGCATCGAAGGTTCGAATGTGAAGGTTCTCGAGCGCCAGTACGGTAACTGGAACCGCGACGATGCTTTCCGCGTGATGCAGGACTACCTGACCAAGTATCCGAAGATCGATGTGGTCTGGGCGCAGGACGACGACATGGTGGTCGGCGTTCTGGAAGCGATCGAGCAGGCCAACCGTAGCGACATCCAGTACGTCGTGGGCGGTGCCGGTTCCAAGGACATGGTCAAGCGCGTCATGGACGGAGACAAGATGGTGCCGGTCGACGTGCTCTATCCGCCGGCGATGATCGCGAC
>JAEYTV010000182.1 GCA_023433855.1 Pseudomonadota bacterium
TCGTGGTCACGGAATACGACAATGCCGGTGGTGCTCCCGATGCGGCCGACAAGTTCAAGAAGGCGGTCGCCGATGGGGTCGACATCATCTTCCAGGGTGCGTCGTCCGCTATCGCCGGCCAGTTGACCGAGGATGTTCGCAAGCACAACATCCGCAATCCCGGGCAAGAGGTGATATTCATCAATCTGGGGGGCGACGCGATGGAACTGACGGGCCAGAAATGCCAGTTCTATCATTTCCGCTACACAGCAACCGCGCCAATGCGGGTGAATGCACTTGTCAGCGCCATGAAGGAGACAGGTGACCTCGGCGACAAGGTTTATTCAATCAACCAGAACTACTCCTGGGGCCAGGACATGCAAGCAGCCGTCGCGGCGGCAGCAGAGGCAGGTGGGTACCAGGTGGTGGACGAGGTCCTCCACGACGTCAACAAGATCCAGGATTTCGCACCTTTCGTGGCTCGAATCAAGTCATCTGCTCCAGACACGGTCTTTACCGGCAACTGGTCTAACGATCTGCTGCTGCTGATGAAAGCTGCTGGGGACGCCTCGCTCGATGTGACGTTCGCCACGGCCTTCCTCGATCAACCGGGCAACATCGCCAATGCAGGCAAGACGGCGCTGGGTCACTACATTGCCAACAACTACGACAACGCCGCCACCGACGGCCAGTTCGCAGAGACCTACAAGAAGGCGACAGGCCACTACCCGATCTTCGTCGAAGGGCACTCCACCTTTGCCCTAGGGGCGCTGCAGCAAGCGCTGGGAACGTTGGACTTCGGCGGTGGAGACATAGACGTGACCAAGATCGCCCTGGCGCTGGAAAACACCACGTATCAGTCCCCGATCGGCCCCATTTCGGTCCGGAAGGAGGATCACCAAACCATCCGCCCGGTCGTGGTTTCTAAGGTTGTCGAGAACCCAAAATATCCCGCCGATGGCACCAATATGGGCTTCCAGACCGTGAAGGTCATCCAGGGTGACCAGGCTATTTATCCCCTGCAGGACAACTGCAAGATGGAACGCCCGGCGGAGTAAATCTCGGGGCTGAAGGTCTGACTGGCGTGTGCGCCGGTCGGACGTCCCTGCTGTGATATTCGGGAAGACCCATGGAATTTGCGATCATATCCACGCTGAACGGCGTGACCTACGGCCTTTTGCTGTTCATGGTCTCGTCCGGCTTGACGCTCATCTTCGGGATGATGGGGGTGCTCAATTTCGCGCATGCCTCTTTCTACATGCTCGGCGCTTATATCGCCTATGCCGTTTCCTCCCTCTTCGGATTCTGGGCGGGTATTCTCGTGGCACCGATTGTCGTCGGGGTGGTCGGGATGGGAGTTGAACGGTTTCTTCTTCCGCGGGTTCATGCCCATGGGCACGCCCATGAGCTTCTGCTGACATTCGGTCTGGCGCTGATCATCGAGGAACTGATCAAGCTCTTCTTCGGCGATTTTCCCGTGAACTACCAGATGCCGGCCGAGATGCGGTTTTCTGCGCTCCAGATCTTCGGGGCTGACTACCCCTTCTACCGGTTGTTCATCGGCGCCGTGGCGGTCGTGATGTTTACGGCGTTGTGGTTGCTGCTGACGCGCACTCGCACGGGGATCGTTGTTCGTGCGGCCGAGCGGCTTCCGGCAATGGCAGAAGCGTTGGGGCACAACATCCCGATGGTTTTCATGTTTGTCTTCGGTACAGGCGCGGCGCTGGCCGGGCTTGCGGGAGCTGTCGCCGGGGCATTCTATCCGACCAACCCGAACATGGGGATTGAGCTCGGGGTAATCGTGTTCGTCGTGGTCGTGGTCGGGGGGCTGGGCTCACTCAAGGGCTCGCTCCTGGCGTCGCTGTTGATCGGCCTCTTCTCTTCCTTTGCAGTTGGTCTGGACTGGTCGCTGGCAAGCCTTTTCGGCCTCATAGGTCTTGGTGGCTGGGCACGTTCGGTCGGAGGGCTCATGACGCTTGAACTCTCCTCTGTCAGCGCCACGATCCCTTTCGCGCTGATGCTGATCGTTCTGCTGGTACGGCCGGCTGGCCTCATGGGCGAGCGCAACTGAGATGGTATCCATGCGCAACATTATCCTCCTCTGCATCCTATTGGCGCTCATGGTCGCCGTGCCCCCGTTCCTCGGCCTGGCTTGGCAGAACGCACTGGTGAACGTACTGATCGCGAGTCTTTTCGCCCTTGCGTTCAACCTGCTCATCGGTCAGGCCGGTCTGCTTTCCTTCGGGCACGCGGCCTATTTCGGAGTCGGCGCGTTCGCCGCGCTCCACCTGATGATCTCCATCGAGGAGGGATTGGCATTCCCGACGCCGCTCGTGCCGCTCGCGGGAGCTGCCACCGGTCTCTTCATCGGGCTGATAGCAGGATATTTTGCCACCATGCGTTCAGGCGTGTACTTCGCCCTGGTGACCCTGGCGATCGCCGAGCTTTTCCATTCGCTGGCCCCACGCCTTCAGGGGCTTTTCGGCGGGGAAGCGGGCGTCTCGTCCATGCGGATGCCGTGGAGCGGAATTGTTTTCGGCTCCATGCTGGAGGTCTACTACCTTACGCTTGCCTGGGTGGTGATCTGCGGAGCGGCTCTCTGGGCGTACACCCGCACACCGTTCGGGCGGCTGACGCTGGCGCTGCGCGATAACGAGCAGCGAGTTCGTTTCCTGGGCTATAACACCCATTCTGCCAAAGTGATTGTCTTCGCGCTTTCCGCCATGTTTGCGGCGGTGGCCGGTTCGCTGCTGGCGATTTCGAACGAGACCGCCAACTATTCCCTTTTCGCCAGCGACGTCTCGGCCCAGGTGGTGCTGCAGACATTCGTCGGAGGATCGACCGTGTTCTTCGGACCGGTGATCGGCGCGGCAGTCTTCACGCTCTTTTCGTTCCTGGTATCGGACCTCACACGCTCCTGGGTATTCTACCAAGGCCTCATCTTCGTGCTGGTGATGCTCTACGCGCCCACCGGGATCGGCGGGGTGCTGCAACACCATATTCGCAATCGCCGGCGGCTTGATTGGGGGCGGCTGTCCGGCCTTTATCTGCTGGCGCTGGTCGGCGGGCTACTCGTGACAGCCGGAATCGTGTTCCTGACCGAGACTGTCGCGGTACTGTTCGGGGAGGGGTATGCCAACGCGCGGCGAAACACTGGAGGGCTGCCGGATTACGAACTCTTCGGCGCAATCTGGAACCCCCTCAGCATCGGTACATGGCTTCTTCCAGTCGTGCTGCTCCTCGGCGGCGGAGTGGTTCTTATCGCCAGTCGGCGGCGGATCGACGACCTCTGGAATAGCAAGGGCCAGAAGAGCAAGGGCCTAGATAGCAGGGCAGCGGCAGAACCTGTATTGGCAGGAGACGTCCAATGAGCGATATCATCGCCGATCAGCCGGCACTGCAGCTCGCCGGGGTGACGAAGTCGTTTGGGTCGATCGAGGTCATCAAGGGGCTGAACCTCGACATTCGTGCGGGGGAACGTCATGCGGTGATCGGCCCGAACGGTGCCGGCAAGTCCACGCTCTTCAACCTGATTTCGGGGATGTTTGCTCCTTCGTCCGGGGAGATCTCCCTGAATGGACGAAGCATCGCAGGTCTGTCGCCAGACCGCATCAATCGGGCCGGGCTGGCCCGGTCGTTCCAGATCACCAACATTTTCCACCGCCTGAGCGTTTTTGAGAACCTGCGCATTGGCGTGCTTGCGCGCCACGGGGTGCGCTATGGCTTGTTCCGGTCCGTAGCGGGTATGCGGCAAGTCAATGAGGAAACCGCCGAGGTGCTCGCCCGTGTGGGTCTCGAGGCGCGCGGCAACGATCTTGCCGGTGACCTGACCTATTCCGAACAGCGAGCGTTGGAAATCGGCATGACCTTGACCACCGGTGCCGAGGTGATCCTGCTCGATGAACCGACTGCCGGCATGTCCCGTGAGGAAACCGACAAGGCGATCGACCTGATCCGCACGGTTACCGAGGGCAAGACACTTCTGATGGTCGAGCACGACATGGGTGTCGTCTTCAGCCTCTGCGATCGCGTCTCAGTGCTCGTCTACGGAGACATCATCGCAACGGATACCCCGGAGCGCATCAGCGCAAACCGCGAGGTACAGGAAGCATATCTGGGCGAGGAGATGTCATGAGCCTGCTGGAAGTAAGGGGACTGCATGCCCACTACGGCAAGAGCCACATTCTTCATGGCATTGATATGGCCGTGCCGGAATCGGCCGTCGTATCCTTGCTTGGGCGCAATGGCTCGGGGCGCTCCACCCTGTTGAAGGCGATGATGGGGCTCGTTCCTCCCACGGCTGGAACGGTGACCTTGGGTGGCCGCTCCCTGGCAGGACTGCGCCCCTACAGCATCTGCCGGCAGGGCATTGGATACGTGCCGGAGGAGCGGCTGGTGTTCCCCAACCTCACGGTGGAAGAGAACCTTGCAATGGGTGTGCAGCCGGGAGAGCACGGTACCCATCGCTGGTCCATCGGAGAGATGTACGATTATTTTCCTCGTCTGAAGGAACGACGCTCCATCCGTGCGGGCTACCTTTCCGGCGGCGAACAGCAGATGCTGACGATCTGCCGGTCACTCCTGGGAAACCCTCGCGTGCTGTTGATCGATGAACCGACGGAGGGACTGGCGCCCCGCATCGTGGAAGTGGTGATGGAGGTGATCCTCGACATCGGTCGCCGCGGAGTGGCCGTGCTGCTGGTCGAGCAAAAGCTGACGATTGCTCTCAAGGTCGCCCAGCAGGTGATGGT
>JAEYTV010000183.1 GCA_023433855.1 Pseudomonadota bacterium
ATATAGAAGCGGTGGCCCGCCTGAAACCCGTGGATTGCACCACCAATCCCACCATCGTGCTGAAAGCGCTGGGCACGCCCGCGTTCGCCGACAAGGTGAAGGAGGCGGTCGCCTGGGGCCGCAAGCAGGGCGGGCAGGATGATGCGGTCGTTGCGGCGGTCGCCGACAGGCTGGCGATCGACGTCGGCGCAGCCCTCGCGGAACTCGTCCCGGGCCGCGTTTCGACGGAAGTCGATGCCGATCTTTCATTCGATACTGAAGCTTCGATCGCCAAGGCGCGGTCGATCATTGCTGCCTACAAGGAACGCGGCATCGAACGGGACCGCATCCTCATCAAGCTTGCTTCCACCTGGGAAGGCATCCGGGCGGCCGAAGTCCTCCAGACGGAAGGCATCGATTGCAACCTGACGCTTCTCTTCAGCCAGGCTCAGGCGATTGCCTGCGCGGAAGCCAAGGTTTTCCTGATTTCGCCTTTCGTCGGTCGCATCCTCGACTGGTACAAGAAGTCGACGGGCCAGGACTACACCGCGGAGACCGATCCGGGTGTGATTTCCGTTCGCAACATCTACAACTACTACAAGGCGAACGGTATCGGCACCATCGTGATGGGCGCTTCCTTCCGCAATGCAGGAGAGATCGAAGCGCTGGCCGGTTGCGACCGACTGACGATCAGTCCGGCACTGCTCGACGAACTCGACAAGGACAGCGGCACGCTTGAACGGAAGCTTTCGCCAGAAACCTTCAAGGCGGAACCGATGCAATCGCTCGACGAGAAGCAGTTCCGCTGGATGCTGAACGAGGATGCCATGGCGACCGAAAAGCTCTCCGAAGGCATCCGCTCCTTCGCCAAGGATCTCGTGGGATTGCGGGAGATGATCCGCAAGGAACTGACGCTGGCCGCGGCTTAGAGCCGGAGCCGATCGCTCTCAGCCGTTCGCTGCATTCGAGCCTGCTGAACGCCCGTCGGGGTACTCAGCAGGTCCCTTGATCTCGATCTTGTTGCCGAACGGATCGTGGATATAGAAGGAATGGCCCATACCCCGGGCTCCCCCATGGAAAGCTTCCCGGAAAACCTCGACGCCATGGCGTTTCAGATGATCACGTAGCTGCTGATGGTAGAAGGGGCCCGTGGCGATGCAGATGTGATCGACATTGCGGCCTCCGGCAACTGGAGGCGATGCCTTGCTGCCTCCGGGATGCGTGGTGTCCCACAGGACAATCAGCGAGGAACCGCACCAGAGCTGCTCCATTCCCAAGGCCGGATAAGAATATCCCGGATGCAGGCCCATGACATCGAGGTAGAACGCCAAAGCGCGTTGCATGTCGTCGATCAGAAGGACGACGTGGTCTATTCCAACAGTTGAAAAAGGAACTGTCATTCGTCAGCGTTCTCCCTGCTCCTGTCGACATGATGGTTGAAGTCTCTTCACAATCATGAGGCCGCGCGGCGCGCGGGCAAGCGAATTCCTCAGGATGCCACGACAGGTCGACCGAATGCGGTCCTCACGAAGGCGAAGACGAACAGCGCCGTCATCAGCAGCACGATGGTCGGAGCTGGGGCGCTATCGAGGAAGAAGCTGATATAAATGCCGGCGAGCGACGAACCGGCGGCGATTGCCACCGCCGACAACAGCATCGGTGTGAAGCGGCGAGTAAGCAGGAAAGCAATCGCGCCGGGGGCGACGAGAAGCGCCACCGAAAGAATGATGCCGATCGCCTTCAGGGCGCCGACGACGGTCAACGACAGGACGGCGAGGAGGCCGTAGTGCAGGATCCGGGTTGGCAGGCCAATCGCCCGGGCGTGCTGCTCGTCAAAGGAATGGACGAGCAGATCCTTGCGCAGGATGACGAGGAAGAGCAGGGCAGCAAGCGCGATCAGTCCGGTTTCGGCAAGGTCGGCCGGCGTGATGCCCAGCATGTCCCCGAAGAGGATATGATCGAGATGCACGTCGGACTGCACCTTGACGTAGAGGACGAGGCCAAGGCCGAACATGCCGGAAAATACGATGCCGAGAACCGTGTCTTCCTTGATGCGGCTGTTTTCCTTGATGAACCCCGTCGCCAGCGCACAGACCATCCCGGCTACGAAGGCGCCAACGGAAAGAGGAATCGACAGGATGTAGGCGATCACCACGCCCGGAAGCACCGCATGCGATACGGCATCTCCCATGAGCGACCAGCCCTTGAGCACCAGGAAACACGAAAGGATCGCCATCGGCACCGCGATCATCAGCGTCACGGCAAAGGCGCGCTGCATGAAGTCGATCTGGAAGGGAAAGACAAGAAGGTCGAGAAGATCCGCCATCACGTCTCCTCCAGAGTGAGGCGCAGCCGTCGGCGGGCGGCCAGCATCCCGTGTTTGGGGGCAAACAGGAATGCGAGCAGAAACAGGGCGGTCTGCATTACGATGATGATGCCGCCCGTGGCTCCGTCGAGAAAATAGCTGAGGTAGGCGCCAACGAAGCTCGTCCCCGCGCCGATCAGCAGTCCAAGCAGGATCACCCTCTCGAAGCGGTCGGTGAGAAGATAGGCGGTCGCGCCGGGGGTCACCACCATGGCGATGACGAGAAAGGCGCCCACCGTCTGCAGCGCAGCCACCGTCGAGGCAGCCAGCAGCGTGAAGAACAGCACCTTCAGGAGATCGGGTTTCAGCCCAATCGTACGGGCGTGATTTTCGTCGAAGAAGGTCACCATGAGGTCCCTCCATTTCAACGCAAGGATCGCGAGGCTCACGCCGCCGATGATAACGAGCTGCAGGGTGTCACCTGGCGTGATGGCGAGGATGTTGCCGAGCACGATCGTCTGGATATTCACCGAGGTCGGTGACAGCGAAACCATGAAGAGCCCCAGCCCGAAGAAGGAGGTGAAGATCAGCCCGATGATCGCGTCTTCCTTCAAACGCGTACGCTGGTTGAGAAAAAGCATGGCGCCGGCTGCCAGTCCTCCGGAGATGAAGGCGCCGAGCGAGAAAGGGAGCCCCAGCATATAGGCGCCTGCCACTCCCGGCACGATGGAATGGGAGAGCGCGTCGCCGATCAACGACCAGCCCTTCAGCATCAGGTAGGCGGAAAGAAATCCGCAGACGGCGCCGACCAACGCGCTCACCCATATGGCGTTCAGCATATAGCCGTAGGTGAAGGGCTCAAGGAGCGTCTGAAGCATCCGCCTTCTCCGCAGGACGCTGTCGCCCATTGCCGTAGGTGACGAAGGGGCGTTCGTCGTCGCTGATGACCTTCACGTGGCGCTCGTCGGCATCGTCGTGCAGATCGGTGCCGCCGAGGATGAAGTGGCGAAGCACCCCGCGAAATGCCTTTTCCAGGTTTGCTTCGGTGAAGGTGTCCTCAGTCCTTCCATAGGCGAGCACCGTGCCCTTCACAAAGACGGTATGATCACAGAAGTCGGGAACGCTGCCGAGATTGTGGGTGGAAACAAGCATCACCCTGCCTTCGTCGCGCAGCGCCTTGAGAAGTTCGACGATCTGCTCCTCCGTGGTTACGTCTACACCGGTGAAAGGTTCGTCGAGCAGGATGACCTGCCCCTCCTGGGCAAGGGCACGTGCCAGGAAGACGCGCTTGCGTTGACCGCCGGAAAGTTCACCGATCTGTCGCTTCCGGTAATCGAGCATGTTTACCCGTCCCAGGGCATCGGTGACCATCTCATGGTCACGCCGCGAGGGAATGCGCAGGATATTCATGTGGCCGTAGCGCCCCATCATCACTACGTCTTCGACAAGTACGGGGAAATTCCAGTCGACCTCCTCCGACTGGGGTACATAGGCGACGAGGTTCTTCTTCAACGCGGCGCGTGCCGGCATGCCCAGGATTTCGACCGACCCCTCCGTGAGGGTGACAAAC
Source organism: Pseudomonadota bacterium (assembly GCA_023433855.1). Taxonomy (GTDB): domain Bacteria; phylum Pseudomonadota; class Alphaproteobacteria; order Rhizobiales; family Rhizobiaceae; genus Neorhizobium. The sequence continues at coordinate 3,855 of JAEYTV010000183.1, forward strand.
CCCATGATCGCCTTGAAGAGCGTCGACTTGCCGGCGCCATTGACGCCAACAAGTGCGGTAATGCTTCCGGGAGGTACTGAAAAGCTCGCGTGTCGAAGGGCTGTCAGGCCGTTGCGGTAAGCGACCGTAACGTTGTCCAGCTTCAAGCCTGCGCTCAGCGGCCTGGCCTTGCCCATCATCATGAAGCGAGACCCTTCGCAATGGTTTTGACGGTTACCGAAAGCAGATCGAGGTAGGTGGGCACCGGGCCGCCTTCCTCGCTGAGGGAGTCGACATAGAGGACGCCGCCGTAGGCCGCACCGGTTTCGCGCGCTACCTGCTCGGCGGGATCGGACGAGACCGTGCTTTCGCTGAATATGACCCCGATATCGTGTTCGCGCATGGCGTCGATCACGGCGCGAACCTGCTGCGGTGTGCCCTGGCTGTCGGCGTTCACCGGCCACAGATAGAGTTCCTTCAGCCCGAAGTCGCGCGCAAGGTAGGAGAACGCACCCTCGCTGGTGACGAGCCAGCGCTGTTCTTCCGGAAGAGCGGCAAGCTGCTCGCGGATAGGCCCCACGGCCGCCTTCAGCTTCTCGGCATAGGCCGCTGCGTTGGCCGCATAGATTTCCGCGTTTTCCGGGTCGATCTCGCTGAGGCCCTTGCGGATGTTCTCCACGTAGATCAGCGCATTGTCGAGCGACATCCAGGCGTGCGGGTTCGGTTTGCCCACATAGGCGCCGCCGGCAATCGCCATGGGCTCGACGCCATCGGAAACGGTCACACTCGGGATGTCGCCGAGGTTGGCGAGGAACTTGTCGAACCAGAGTTCCAGGTTGAGACCGTTGCGCAGGATGAGATCCGCATCACGGGCGCGCAGAAGGTCATGCGGTGTCGGCTGGTAGTTGTGGATCTCGGCGCCGGGCTTGGTGATGCTCTCGACATCTGCGGCATCTCCCGCGACGTTGCGCGCCATGTCGGCGATGACTGTGAACGTCGTCACAACCTTCGTCTTGTCTTCGGCGAGGGCGGACGCCGTCGGCGCGAGAATCATTGCTGCGAGTGCAAGGCCGCGGAGAAGCGATGGTGCCATGGGAACAGTCAACCTCTTTTGCAATTAAGTTGCAATACCCTTACTCCCGAAAAACTACGGCGTCAATGCAATTGCAAGTCATTTGCAACTAGGCGCCACTTGGTAGGATATGGAGAGTTCCGCGCGGCCGGAAAACTCGCGTCGCCGCTTAAAGGTTCCTCAACAAGAATGACCGTAGGATGCAGCCGCATTCCATGGTGTGTCGCGTTTTATGAGGTCTGCCCGTGCTGGAGTTCGACAGTTTATGAGTTTGAAGTTCCGGTATTCGAAGAAGATCCTCTTCCTGGCCATAGGCGGGATCGTGGTATTGGGCGGCGGAAGCGGCACGGCAGCCATCTATATCGGCTCGGAGAAGCTCCTCGGATCATCTTATCTGGAGATCAACGGGCTAGAGTGCGCTACCGTCGAAACGGTAAAGGTGCGACGCAACCACCATTACTGGGTCAGGAAATATGTCACCAGCGAAGTGGCCGGTGACGGCATTGCTCGTGTAAGGACCGCGTTGCGGGTCGCACGAAGTGTGCAGCAAAAGGAGAAAGCCGACCTCGTCCAAGTGACGTTCATCGACAAGGCCGGCCCGACTGAGCGTGCGCGAATGCGCGGCCGTATGATCGGCGCACAGGTGGTCTTTATCCCGGATCCGAGCAGGATGCCCGCTCAAACGGGTGCGCAGCCTTACTCCGCGTACTATCTCGATGGCGCCGCGGGGCCGGACGGCGGCTATTATGGCATGCGCATCGATCTGCCGCTCGAAGACATTGAAGCCGTCAGCGCAAGCCTGACGGACAATGCGGACTGTCTGGATCCTGTAGCGGAAACAGTGGCCCGCGAACATGGCACGGCGACCGCCAGAGATGGTCAGGAGGCGAGCGGTGGGCATGCTGAGACCGGCGAACATGGAGCCGAGGGCCACGGGGAAAGCGAAGGACGGGGCGACGAACCTGTCGCGGAGGGTCGCGCCAAGCCGGCCGACGAGGACGTCGGGCCCGCCCATGCCGGTCCTCGGGAAAGCGGCGGGTTCCTCAGTTCCGTCATGGAATTGATCGTCGGCCCGGAACAGGGGGCCTCGGGGGAACACGCTTCGGATCAGCAGGCGGCCGGCAGCGACGTCATTCCAAAAGAACATGATGCGGCGGAGAGCCCGCGCGAGCCCAACGCTCTGGCGGAAGGCGGCAAGCGCTGGTCCAAGGCCACCGATGCTGATGAGCGCCGTTCTGACACCCATGCCGAAACGGCTGATGCCAGGCAGCCGTCACCTGCCGACGGCGCGAGTGCCGCCGATGCGGCCGGTGCGGAATGGCTCGCCAAGATGCGAGGAGAGCCGGCTCCGGCCGCTGCCGCAGGTCGCTGACCGGGCAATCTCCCGCCAAACGTCCATTCCTGCGTCACGCGTGGCGGGGGAGATCCTCTCAGTCCTGCTTGCTGCGTCGTGCCGGGAAGAGGATGACGTCGCGGATCGACGGCGCATCCGTCAGCAGCATGACGAGACGATCTACCCCGATGCCGAGGCCGCCGGCAGGGGGCATGCCCTGGTCCATGGCGTCGAGGAATTCGTCGTCCAGCTGCTTTTCCTTTTCGCCGCGGGCATGTGCCTGTTCCAGCTGTTCCAC
>JAEYTV010000233.1 GCA_023433855.1 Pseudomonadota bacterium
AAGCGTTCTTCCGATCTTTCTGCTCGTGCTCCTCGGCCTGGGACTGAGGCGTGCTCCCGTGATCAATGCCGATTTCTGGATCGGGCTCGAACAATGCAGCTATTGGGTGCTGTTTCCCGCCCTGCTGTTTGTGACCATGGCGAAGGCCGACTTCTCGGACGGAACGGATCTCGCCGTGAGCCTGGCAGCCATCCTGTCGGTTGCCATCATGTCCGGCAGCCTGCTCCTCGCCTGGCCGCTGATCCGCAGGATGCATGTCAAATCCCCCGCCTTCACGTCCCTGTTCCAGACGGCAACGCGGTGGAACGCCTTCATAGCGCTCGCGGTGGCGGCAAAGACATACGGAGAAGAGGGCCTTACAACCGTCGGACTGGTGATGGCGGCGATCATCATCCCGCTCAACTTTGTCAACGTGACCGTGCTCGTTTGGTTTTCCGGAAGCGAGCGCAACTATCGCATCCTCATCCGTCGGATCATCACCAATCCGCTCATCGTCTCCACGTCGCTCGGCATTGCCGTCAACGTCTCCGGAATATCGATCTTCGAGCCGGTCATGACAGCGATCGAGCTTCTGTCCCAGGCATCGCTAAGCCTTGGTCTCATCACCGTCGGGGCCGGCCTGAGGATCATGGATGCGCTCAGACCACGTGCCATCACCCTTGTCGCGGTCCTCCTCAAGCTGGTGGTTTTTCCAGCTGTTGCAGTGGCCGTCGGACTGGCGGTCGGCGTTACGGGCAACGGCCTGGTATTGCTTGCACTGAGCGCGGGGGTTCCCACTGCGATGAACGGCTATCTCCTCGCCAAGCAGTTCAATGGCGATGCCGATCTCTACGCGGCCGCAACGACGCTGCAGGTCGCCCTGTCGTTCTTCAGCATACCGGCGGTGATGACGATCACCGCTTACGTCGCGACCGGATAAAGAAGATCGATGATGTAGCGTGCATCGAAACGGGCATCCAGCATGCCGTAAGTAGACCGCCAGCCACCAGCAAGCCGAGTCTCAAGAAACGCATCGGCGATCTTTCCCGCGCCGAGGCGTACGAGTTCGGCGGCGCCTGCGGCAAGCGCAAGCTGCTCGACGAGAAGCCGGGCGGCGCCTTCATCGGTCTCGCAAAGCGCCATCGCGGCGCGCAGCACCTCGACCGTCTTGCGTCCGGAAGCGCCGAGATCGCGTTCGAACCCAGCCAGGACGGCATCAAAGAGATCTCTTCCGCGGGAAAGGACCCGCAGCACGTCGAGCGCCATAACGTTGCCGGAACCTTCCCATATGGCGTTGACCGGCGCTTCGCGGTAGTGCCGGGCGATCGGCCGCTCCTCAATGTAGCCGTTGCCGCCGATGGATTCCATCGCTTCATAGATCAGCGAGGGTGCGATCTTGCAGATCCAGTATTTGATGACCGGGGTCATGACGCGTGCAAAAGCCGCATCGCTCTGGCTCGTCGCGGCCTTATCGAAGGCGTCTGCAAGCCGGAACGAAAGGGCGGTCGCCGCGGCGACGTCGAGCGCCATATCGGCAAGTACCCGCGTCATCAGCGGTTGGTCGATCAGGTTCTTGCCGAACACGCTCCTGCCGCGCGTATGATGAACGGCTTCAGCCAGCGAGGCTCGCATAATGCCGGCGGAAGCCAGTGCACAATCAAGGCGCGTCAACGTGACCATGTCCAGGATTGTCCGGATGCCGCCGCCCGGCTCGCCAAGCAGATAGCCGAAAGCGTCGGTAAACTCGACCTCCGCGGAGGCGTTTGAACGGTTGCCGAGCTTGTCCTTCAGCCGCTGGAACTGCAGGCCATTGGCGGAGCCATCCTCCAGCAGGCGCGGCACGAGGAAACAGCCGATGCCTTCGCCTGTTTTTGCGAGCATGACGAACCCGTCGCTCATTGGCGCGGACATGAACCATTTGTGGCCCGAGAGGCGGTAGATCCCCTCGCCCACCCGCTCGGCCGTCGACCGGTTGGCACGCACGTCGGTGCCACCCTGTTTCTCGGTCATGCCCATGCCGAGCGTGACGGCGGTCTTCTGCAATGCCGGGCGGTTGGTTGAATCGTATTTGCGCGACAGGATCTTCGGTGCCCATTCCTTCTGGACGCGCGGCGACGCCATCAGTGCGGCCACCGAAGCGCTCGTCATGGTCAGCGGGCAAAGATGGCCGCATTCCAGCTGCGCGGTAAGATAGAAGCGGGTAGCGCGTGCCTTGTGCTCACGGCCCTTGGCTTCGGGAATGGCCTCCCAGACTGATGAATGCAGGCCGGCCTGCATCGAACGGCGCATCAGCGCATGCCAGCCAGGATGGAACTCGACGACGTCCAGGCGCTCGCCCCGGGGTCCGTGGGTCCTCAGCTTGGGAGGGTTCTCGTTCGCCATGCGGGCGAGCTCCTGCGCCTCCGGAGAGGTGACATACCGGCCGAGATGATCATATTCCTCGCGGATGGTGCGATGGAGCCCGCTGGTCAAATCCACCACGAGGGGATCCGACCGGTATGCGTTGATGCCGGCCCACGGCTTAGGCTGGTTCAGTTCGGCAAATTTTTCTTCGGCGCGCGATATCTGGTTCATGAGCGCGGTTCTAGCCGAAGTTAAGGGAACTGGAAACGGGAGCGTGGGGCGAAATCGAGCATTCCCACCAAAAGCCGTCCGGCTGCTTGCCGGCAGCGGGCGGCGCGTTGCAAGAAGCGGTGAAATACCACCTCCTTCGGCTTGCAGGCTGCCACACCACACCTTATAGACCGCCGAACGCAAGCGGAGACACGACCGATGGTCTTCTTTCCCCACCGCCACCTGCTTGGCATCAAGGGTCTCGCAGAACAGGACATCACCTATCTTCTGGACAAGGCCGATGAGGCCGTGAAGATCTCCCGGCAACGGGAGAAGAAGACGTCCACCCTGCGCGGCCTCACCCAGATCAACCTTTTCTTCGAAGCCTCGACGCGTACGCAGGCATCGTTCGAACTGGCCGGGAAACGGCTGGGCGCCGATGTGATGAACATGTCGGTCGGCAATTCGTCGGTGAAGAAGGGCGAAACGCTGATCGATACGGCGATGACGCTCAATGCGATGCGGCCGGACGTGCTGGTGCTGCGCCATTCCTCGGCCGGCGCTGCCGCACTGCTGGCGCAGAAGGTCGCATGCTCCGTCGTCAATGCCGGCGACGGGCAGCACGAGCATCCGACCCAGGCCCTGCTCGACGCGCTGACGATTCGCCGGGCAAAGGGCAAGCTGTCGCGGATCATCGTGGCCATCTGCGGCGACGTGCTGCATTCACGCGTGGCGCGCTCCAACATCCTGCTGCTCAATGCCATGGGTGCGCGTGTGCGAGTCGTTGCGCCCTCCACCCTACTGCCATCCGGCATCCGCAACATGGGCGCCGAGGTCTTCCACTCCATGGAAGAAGGTCTCAAAGACGCCGACGTGGTGATGATGCTGCGGCTGCAGCGCGAGCGGATGGCTGGCGCCTTTGTTCCTTCGGTACGAGAATATTACCGGTTCTACGGCCTCGACGCGGAGAAGTTGAAGGCCGCCAGGGAGGATGCGCTCGTCATGCATCCGGGTCCGATGAATCGCGGAGTTGAGATCGCCTCGGAGGTGGCAGACGGCCCTCAGAGCGTCATCGAGGAGCAGGTCGAAATGGGTGTCGCGGTGCGGATGGCGGTCATGGAGACCCTGCTCATCTCACAGAACCAGGGGGAGCGCGCATGACCGCAAACCTATCAAAGGCCGCCGTTCTCAAGAACCTGCGCATCATCGATCCGTCCAGGGGCGTGGACGAAACCGGCACGATCGTCATCGGCGACGACGGCCGCATCCTGGCAGCCGGCAAAGAGGCGCAAAACCAGGGCGTGCCCGAAGGGGCCTCCGTACGCGACTGCCGTGGCCTCGTGGCAACGCCCGGTCTGGTGGACGGCTCCGTCCATGTCGGTGAGCCGGGCGCGGAGCATCGCGAAACGATACAGTCGGCAAGCCTTGCTGCGGCGGCGGGAGGCATTACCAGCTTCATCATGATGCCGGACACTGACCCTGTTCTGGATGACATCGCGCTCATCGAGTTCGTCCAGAAAAATGCCCGTGACACAGCCATCGTCAATGTTCATCCCGCTGCGGCCCTGACCAAGGGACTTGCGGGGAAGGAAATGACCGAGATCGGGCTCCTGCGGCAGTCCGGAGCCGTCGCCTTCACCAATGGACGGCGTGGCCTTTCCGACTCGCTTCTGCTGCGGCGGGCGATGACCTACGCACGTGAGTTCGATTCTGTCATCTCGCTCGAACTGCGCGAAGAATATCTCGGCAACGGCGTGATGAACGAGGGGCTTTTCGCGAGTTGGCTCGGGCTTTCCGGTGTGCCGAAGGAAGCGGAAATCATCCCGCTTGAGCGGGATCTCAGGATTGCGGCGCTGACCGGTGCGAAATACCATGCCGCAAAGATCTCCGTGGCTGACTCAGCGGAAGCGATGCGAATTGGTCGCTCGCGGGGCGCGAAGGCAACCTGCGGCGTCTCCATCAATCATCTGGCACTCAACGAGAACGACATCGGCGAGTACCGGACGTTCTTCAAGCTCTCCCCGCCGCTGCGTTCGGAAGACGACCGGGTGGCAATGGCCGACGCGCTCGCCGACGGTACGATCGACATCATCGTCTCCTCCCACGACCCTCAGGACGTCGACACCAAACGGTTGCCCTTTGCCGATGCAGAGGATGGCGCCATCGGCCTTGAGACGATGCTCGCCGCGGCACTTCGGCTATATCACGAGGGCCGGGTCCCTCTTATGCGACTGATCGATGCGATGTCTACGCGACCGGCGCAAATCTTCGGCCTCGAGGCCGGCACGCTCAAGCGCGGCGCCAGAGCCGACATAACGCTGATCGATCTGGACGAACCCTGGATCGTGGCCAAGGACGCACTTCTTTCGCGATCCAAGAACACGCCGTTCGAGGATGCACGGTTTTCAGGTCGTGCCGTCGCAACCTATGTGGACGGCAAGTGCGTCTATCGCGTTGATGGGGAAGAAGCGTGAGCGGAGTTCTTCACTGGCAGCTCGATCTTTCGACTGCGGCCTGCGCTCTGCTTTTTGGTTACCTGCTCGGCTCCATTCCCTTCGGCCTCATCCTGACGCGTGCGGCAGGTCTTGGTGATATCCGGGCGATCGGCTCGGGAAACATCGGGGCGACCAACGTCCTGAGGACGGGAAACAGGAAACTTGCTGCCGCCACCTTGCTGCTCGACGCATTGAAGGCCACGGCAGCCGCGCTTGCCGGCTGGTATTTCCTGGGCCACGAGGCCGGCCTGCTCGCCGGCTTTGCGGCATTCCTCGGCCATCTTTTCCCCGTGTGGCTCGGGTTCAAGGGAGGCAAGGGCGTTGCAACCTACATAGGTACGCTGCTTGGGGTCGCTCCCTGGATCGTGCTCGTTTTTGCGGCGATATGGCTGCTGCTCGCCAAGCTCAGCAAATACTCTTCCTTGTCCGCCCTGGTTGCAACGCTTGTCATTCCGGTTGTGCTGTGGTTCATAGATGAACCTAAAACGGCGCTGATCATGGCGGTGATGACCGTGATCTCCTGGTACAAGCACAAAGGCAATATCGAGAGACTGATCGCCGGAACCGAAGGCAAGATCGGGCAAAAGGGATAAAGGGCGAACCTACATGCCGGACAGCGCAAAACGGGTAGGGATTGCGCTGACGGACAAGCAACGGATCGCATGGCTGAGACTTATCCGCTCGGACAATGTCGGCCCGATCACCTTTCGAGATCTCATCAATCATTGCGGTTCGGCCGAAAATGCTCTCGCCATGCTGCCCGAGCTATCCGCACGGGGCGGCGCCACGCGCACGATCCGCATCGCGACGGTACAGGAAGCAGAGCGTGAGCTGGAAGCAGCTCGCCGCAGCGGAGCTCGTTTCCTCGGCATCGGCGAGCCGGGCTATCCCCCGGCTCTGCGCCACATCGACGGAGCCCCGCCCCTCCTGGCGGTGAAGGGCGATCTTTCTGCGGCCGTGCGTCCCTCCGTCGGCGTCGTTGGATCTCGGAATGCCTCGGTGGCCGGAGCCAAATTCGCCGCGATGATTGCCCGGGATTGCGGCCGCGGCGGTTACACCGTCACCTCGGGGCTGGCGCGCGGGATCGACACGGCCGCCCACCGGGCCGCGCTCGACACGGGCACCATCGCCGTGCTCGCAGGCGGGCTCGATCATCCCTATCCCGCCGAGAACGTGCCACTGCTGGACCAGATCACCGCTGAACGGGGATTGGCGGTCAGCGAGATGCCCTTTGGTTGGGAACCTCGGGCGAGGGATTTCCCCCGCCGCAACCGTCTGATCGCCGGGATATCGCTTGGTGTCGTGGTGGTGGAAGCGGCCGAACGCTCCGGTTCCCTCATCACGGCGCGGTTGGCAGGCGACTTCGGCCGGCTGGTCTTCGCGGTTCCAGGATCGCCGCTGGATCCACGCTGTCACGGAACCAATGGCCTTCTGAAACAGGGCGCCCTGGTCACGACGAGTTCCGACGATGTCCTGGGCGCACTGGCGCCGCTATCCGACCTGGCCCCCTTCCCCCCGCAGGTCGTGGAAGAGCCGCAGAAACCGGACAACGCCATTCTACCCCCCGCGGACAACGAGCGCTCGAGGATTGTCTCAGCCCTCGGACCTACACCCGTGGAGGTCGACGACATCATTCGCCACACCGGCACCCCTGCCTCTTCCGTCTATCTCGTGCTCTTGGAACTCGATCTCGCAGGGAGGTTACATCGACACGCCGGAGGTCTTGTTTCGCTCGCCGTCGATCACTGAACGCGGGCGCCGCCCCGCCTGTACGTCACCTGCCTCGATATGTGCCATGTCGATAAGATAACAAAGCATGTCGGCCCCTTCTCGGAAGGCCACCTGACGAAGCTCTGCAAGCATCTGGCGCACGTATGCGATGTTCTCGCCGCTGCTGTCTTCTGGCCGCTCGTGTTGTTTGTCCTTCTGGACCATAAGAAAATCCCCCATCAAAAAATGGCCGCCGCCAGGTACAAGGATTGCTTTAGAGTTTATTAATGGACATTATCGCATTTATCTCTAATTGCAACCGTTCGTAATTCCCCTATTGGTTGTGTCGAGATGCACTCGCCGAATTTGAAGGTTGCCTCTTGACCGCAGCGCAAACGCCATC